>JALYSE010000100.1 GCA_030854955.1 Fibrobacterota bacterium
GGCCGAGGCAGTCGACGCGGTAGCCAACCCCGGAGCCGTGGGGCGGATCCCGTGGACGGTCAATATCAACGGTTCGTTCACCATGCCCAAAAAACCCGCCACCAGCATTCTTTCCTTCGCCATCAGTGGCAAGACTCCCTCCGGAAAGTCCCTGCAGGTCAAAGCCGGCAATCGCCTGCGTATTCCAGCCTTCAAGGTCACACCAAACGAAAAGCTGCGGCGCATCATGATTCACGAGTTCCCCAAGGATGATGGGAAAGGCACATTCGGGTTCGACGAAGCCGCGGTGCAGGCCGAACTCGACAAGCTGACCGCCCAGCAGCGAAAGCTCCTAGCCACCCTCGATCCGGGGCCGTCGGGGAACCGCCTGGTGGCGTTCATCACCCTGCAGAAGGAGAACGATCTCCGCATGCATGCGGACATCTGCCAGCCGGACGCGTTCTCGATCAAGCCCAACGCCACCTTCGCCGTGTTCCATTGCCAGGGCGCCGGCAAGGAAGTATCCTTGGTCTGCTTCGTGCGCCACTTCGTGTTCAACATGATCAATCCCGAAACGAATACCCTGGTGCATCAGCCCCAGGGCAAGAAAAAAGCCGACGAATGGTTGGCACGCGTCAACCCCACCCCTCCGGTCTTCAAGATCGGATGCTTCGCGCGCCTGGGCCTCACCGACGGCACCTTCTGGAACCGCATCTATACGCCCACCGGCAAGACCATCATGGGCGGGAACACCATGCACGGCATGATCAACACCGTGGGTTGCTGGATGCTGTTCCGCAATTTCAATTTCCCCAAGCAGAACGATGCCGGAACGCCCATCGAAGATGAATTGGACCGCATCCTCAATCGCATGGTGCGCCACAAGAAGACGTTCAGCAAGAAAGCCATCCGCGCCGCTCTGAACAATGCCGGATACGATGCACCCGATTCCGGCGTCAAGTTCATACGCTTCGATGCCAACCACGCCTACGCCTGGTTCTTCCGGGAGGTTGTGGGTGCCCGCTATTTCTCAAAGACATTTTTCGGCAGAGGCGAAGCCAACGACAAACACGCCCATCAGCTTACGTTTGCCAAATCCGGGAACCAGGCGGATGTGGATCAATTCATCAAGGACAACGGGGATGGGCCCTTCATCTATCACCATATTGAGGACAGACTGAAGGAGGACAAGTCCTTCAAGTTCGACGACTCCCTGCTAGGCCCCAATGCACTGGGCTTCCAGGCATGCAAGCGCTTCTGCGACGGGTTCGACAAGAACCTGAAGGCGTCGGAGGTGGCGGATCGCACCTGGGCGGATCTATACATTTACAGGGCGGATGATCTGCCGGTGAAACAGTTCAAACAAGCGTTCTTCGCGAAGATCTGACTGGGCTTCATGGCTGAATTCAAGGCGACATTGGCGGAGGTGGACAAGCTTTTGCATTCGAACCTTCGCCACGCAATAGCGCGCAAGGAATCCGGGCCTCAGCCCTTGAACCCGTATTTCTCCCGTTCGCGATCGATCAGAATCATGGCAATGATCTTCGGCACGTATTCGCGCGTCTCCGCCGACATCATGCCCATTCGGTAGATATACCAGAAGTCCCTATCGTTCACCGGGTCTTCGATGCGGCGCAAAGTCTTGCGCATCTTCCCGGCCCCGGCGTTATAAGCCGCCATGGCCAGCGCGGCATCCCCGAACTCGGAATAGAGTATGTGCAGGTACCGGGCCGCGGCTCGGGTGGACTTGCGCGGCCGGGTGCGATCGTCCTGCTCAGGCCCCAGGGTCTTCCAATCCTCGGGAACCTCCAGGTCGAATTCCCTGGCGGTCTCGGGGATCATCTGCCATAGCCCACGCGCGTCATTCCCGCTCAAAGCGGCCGTATCGAACAGGCTTTCCTGCATCGCGATATAGAGGAAGTCGGCGGGCAGCTTCATGCGGGCCATTTCCTGGCGGATGAGCACGTCGTAGCGGGGCTTGCGGTTGAAGCATCGCACCAGGGTGGAGCGGTTCCCGGGCTTGGTGAAATAATCGATCTGACCTTGGACGCTTTTGATGAAGCTCTCGGGAACGATAAAGCCTTTCTTGCCGAGTTCTTCCAGAACCTTGTGCACATCGTTCCCCAGGGGCATGCGGTAGGTGAGCGCACGGTCCGGAAGTTTCAATTTTTCTCGAATCTGGAACAGCTGCTTTTCGGCCTCCAGAAGCTTGCGCACAACGCCCGCGCGCTCCGGAGATTGCTCCTCGCCGTTCTCGGAAAACCCGTCCAGTCCTTTTTCCAGGGAGCGGATCTGGCCCAACAGGTCGCCCTGCAACTTGATCTTGGCCCGATAGCTGAAATTTTGGTAGCCCAGGATGCAAAGTCCGATCGCGGCGGCGGTGCCCAGCACGCTTCCAATCCAGAGGACCCGCTTCCGGGAACGGGCGACGGAACTGCTCATACCCCCCACCCAGCCAGCCACATGTTCCGGCATCACGCCCCCCTTCAGCAGACGCGCGAGGCGTTCCGGATCCCGCGACAATCCCTGCATCACGTCCTGGGGGCTGTTGGTGCGGCGCAGCCGTTTGGCCATTTCGAGAATCAGGCTTCGGTTCCACGGGCGTCGGACTTTGCCTTGGCCAACAGACCCACCTCCGCGATCGCCATGGCGGTGGTCTCCCTGCCCTTGGCGAGGAGGGTTTCGGCGCCATCCGCGCCTTCCACCATGTCCATTACTTCCACACGCAGGGCCGGGCCCTCGGGCCGCAGCTAAAAGGTTATTCCTGCACCACGATGTTGTGCGTTTTTGGCTCGGGATTGTCGAGCAGGATGTAGAGCAATCCCGCCGCGCCGACGGCCACCACGGCACCGCCGGTGACCCAATAGAGGGTTTTGGACTTCTGCCGGGCCGCCGGAGCCGCTGGAGTCGGAGCCGCAGCAAGAGCGGGCTCTGCCGGCTTGGGAGTCGTGTCCACTGATGGAGCGGGAACTTTAGCAACCTTGCCGTGCTTGTTCTCGAACTCCTCCTGCACCTTCCTGAAGATCAGATAGATCATGTCGCTGGCGTACATGTCCAGGATCTTGGCGGTAGGCTCTATATAGATAAGCTGCGCCATGTAATAGCGGCCCTTTTCGCGGGTGGCGGGAGTGGCCGCGTACATCACCCCCAGATGCTTGAAAATGAACACGCTGTCCGTATGGGTCAATGGGATCTTTTTATTCTTGAGGGCACCTTCCATGCTCTTGATGGCCTGATCGAAATCCCCGTCCAGATAAGTGGCGTGAAGTTTGGCCGTGTCCATCGCTACCCGCGGAGTGGCTGGCTTGGTGACGGGGACGGCAGAGGCTTTCGCGGTCGGGGCAGGGGCGGGTTTTGACGCTGAAGGCCCCGGAGCCGACGTTGCGGGATCCGCAGCCGGTTTGGCGGGAACGGTTCCGATTTTGGACGTGCCGGGAGGCGATAGGGGGGCCGAACCCAGAAAGTCTTCGGGAGATTTTCCGGAAACCCTGCCCACGGCCGAAAAAATCCCGAAGGAAACGGTAAGGACCTGAAGCCAGCGAATTATCATACTTGAAATTTAATCATGCATTGCATCCGGCAGACAAGCGGTTCAAATCGCCTCGCCTACAGTTTACCCTGGTAAAGGGCGGTGACTTCGGCTTGGGTCAGGGGCTTATTGTAAAAGCGGACCTCGTCCAGTGCTCCGGACCAACCGGTGGCCCCGATGACCAGGTTGCTCAAGGACCCGGCAATGGGAGGACCCGCATGCGCGGTGGTATTCGCGAGCACACCATTGATATACACCTTGATGTTAGAGCCGTCATAGGTACCCGTGAAGTGGGTCCAGACGTTCGGCGACACCGCTCCGCCGGCGGAATTGGTGCTCGGAAGGGAAATGGCCAAGCCGACTTCGCCGCTCCGGGACCAGATTCCGAAACCACTCATGTTGTTGTTGATGAAATACTGCAAGGAGATGCCGGCCGGAATCTTGATCCACATGGAAACCGTCATATTGGTTCCGGTGTTGGCCGACGCGGTACCGGTGGCGACCTGTGAAGAGCCGTTGAAATTGAGCGCCGCTCCGGCGACTCCGGCATGATCGGGCGTCGCAGTCGCGCCCGTGACCACGCCGTTGTTCGCGTTGAGGCCGAGATCGGTCCCGGTCCCGTTCAACGGATACCATTCCAGCGGGGCGAGAATCTGGACCGTGGCCGAGCCGGAAAGGGACCAGACGCCCGCAGCATTCCGTTCCTGCACGTAGAGGATGTTGCTGCCGTTTGCCAGGGCGGTCCCGGTGAAAGCCAGGGCCGTGGTATCCGATGCGCCCGTGGTGAGAACGGAATTATTCAGTTTATATCGGTAGGTCCCGTTTCCACCACCTCCGGCCTTCCAGGACCAGATGGCGGAACGGGATGCGGTCTTGCTTACACTGACGGAAACGGTAGGCGCCGACGGCGGGGTGGATTCCACCTTGGTCACGGAGAGGGCATAGGTGGCCTTGGTGGCGCCGTCTTCGGCCGTGGCGACGAGGGTGAAGAGGTTCGCGCCGACGATTATCGGCAGGGAATCCGAAGCCTTCCCGGAGGCGAGCGCCTTGCCGTTCAGGGTGAGGGTTGCCTTTGCGTGGGCCGTCGTCGCCGTGATGGAGACGCTGTCCCCGGCGGTT
This sequence comes from Fibrobacterota bacterium, assembly GCA_030854955.1. Taxonomy (GTDB): domain Bacteria; phylum Fibrobacterota; class Fibrobacteria; order UBA11236; family UBA11236; genus Chersky-265. Next base: position 4,628 of record JALYSE010000100.1, read on the forward strand.
ACGGAAACCGTATACGCCTTGGTCGCGGGGGCGAAGGCCGGAGCCAGGGAACCCGGAACGATGGCCAAATCCGAAAGGTTGGCGTTCGTGGAAGGCGCGACCGTCACCAGCACGGTATCTTCCGCGGAAAATCCGTCATCGTCCGTCGCCCGGAACACGCAGGTTACGACCCCGGGAACCACAGGAGCGGTGAACGAGGTTTCGCCGGAAGGGGACGCGACGAAAGCCGCCGCTCCGATCTTCCATTCCCATTTGACGATACTGCCTAGGCTGTCGTTGGCGACCCCGTTCAGATTCGCCTTGGTTCCTTCTGCCACGGTCGTATCCTTACCCGCGTTCACGATGGGATTGTCCAGTCTCACGTCCACCATGATCGACTTTGTGGCGATCCCGCCTTGCTGATCCTCCACCTTGAGGAGGACGTTGAAGATTCCGGTCGCTCCGAACCGGCGGCCGGCGAGAAGGGTCGCGTTCGTCCCGGAAAGGATGTCGGAGACATCCGCCGTGCCGTCGCCGTTGAAGTCCCAGGAATAGCCTTTGAGCGGAGACGCGGAAGCGGCCTTGGCACTAAAGGTCAGGGAATCCTTGATGGAAATGATCGTATCGCCCGGAGTGACGGAGGACAGGACGGGCGGAACGGCCTTGGAAATGGTGATGGTAACGGTATCCACGTCGCTCAATCCGTCGTTGTCCGTCACCCGTAAAACGCATTTGACGGTGCCCGCGACATCGGAGGAGGCGAAAGAGGTGTCGCCTTTGGAAACGACGGTGAATGGCTCCGCGCCGATGCTCCATTCCATCTTCGCAATGGTGCCGTCGGGGTCCGTGCCTGAACCGTGCAGGTCGACGCGCTTGCCTGCGAGCACGGCAGTATCCTTGCCGGCATTGGCGACGGGAGGTTTCGGCACCGTTGCGGCAATGACCTTGATCGCCACCTGGATGGAAATGGGGGTTCCCGCATCGTCCTCCACCTTGAGGAGGACTTTGTACGAACCTTCCTTGGCGAAGCGATAGCCGCCCGCGATGTTGGCGCTGGAACCAGTAAGGGCGCCCCTTTTTTCGAAGGTTCCGTCCCCATCGTAATCCCAGGAGAACGTTTTCAAGGAACCGGAGTTCACTTCGGCCTTGGCCGAAAACGCCAGGGAATCCCCGGCGATGAGGGTCGTATCCTTGGTGATGGAAGTGATTTTCGGAACCTGGCTGGACACGGTGAGCTTGCGTACCGCGGTCACGGCGTTTCCTTCGCCGTCCCGGACGTAGAACAAAAGGTCATAAGTCGCCGCTACCGGGAATTTTTTCGGAACGGAGGTCACGATGGTCTGTTCGGTGGGATATTGGGAAGCGGAATCATCCCAGGTGCTATCGCCGTCAAGACTCCATTTGAAGACTTCGATCAGGCCGTATTCCTGGGTCACCTTGACCTGGAAGGCGATGGTGGATCCCAATGTGACGACGGTATCCGCACCGGCATCGAGAATAGGGGCATCGGTCGCAACCGTCACCTTGGCGGAATCCTTGGCCGTGGCGCCGACCGCCGTGATCCAGACGGTTCCCGCTTTAACCGGAGAAACCTCGCCATTGGAAACCTTGGCCACCATGGAATCGGAACTCGACCACACCAGGGGTTTGTCCGCCCACGTCGATGGCATGGGCGTCAGCGTCCCCTTGGCGCCCCCGGTATAGAGCTTGATCGCATTGGGCTTTAGTACCAATGCATTCAGTGTTTCGCCCTGATTGATGATGACGACCATATCGATGGTGGACTGGGTCTTTCCGTCGTATTTGCGGGTCTCTTCCTTGATCGACTGACCCGCCTTGAAACCCACCAGGACAATGATGACTCCCCCGCCCTGATAGTCGCCCGCCTCCAAGCGCGAAAGCTGGCCGATGTCGGTCAAGGGCCCATGGAAAAGGACTTCCAGGGTTTTGCCGGATTGGTCCTTGAGGAGAACGGAAACGCTGTCGTACGCGAGCCAGGTAGTATCCGCCTTCACGTTCATGAAGACCTTATCCTCCTGAACGCCGAGATGGCAGGCCCAGAAAACGGTAAGGATGGCGGCCACTGTGAGCGTGGCGAGGATTTTAATCGGTTTAAGGGACAACATAGGTCTTCTCCGTCGCCGTCGGCGAATCATTGAACATGAAATAGGCCGCGACTCCAGCCGCCATCAGAACGGTGCCGCCCGCTATCAGATAACGCGTCTCTTTCCGGGGTCCGCTCCGTGCAGGCGCGGCGTTGGCTTTTTCGGATTCCCCGGCCGCGGAATTCCGCTCCTGGGCCGCCACGCCCTCTCGCTCCTGGCGGGAGGGGGACTTTTGGGGCACGCTTACCTGGGTGCTGTCCACGCCGAAACTCTTCTGCCGCGACAGGTACTCTTCGCGGACCTTGTCGAAGATGCGATCGATCTCATCGCTCACGTACATGTCGATCAACTTGGCGGAGGGAAGCATGGCCAACAGGCGGTACATATAATACTTGCCTTTCTCGCGGCTTTTGGGGTTGGCTGAATAGACCACGGCGAGATGCTTCGCGATGAAAATGCTGTCTTCCAGGCTATAGGTCTTGTTCTTCGCCATGAAGGATTCCAGGACGGCGGTGACGCTCTCGAAATTCCCTTCGTTGTATTCGTCGTGGATCTTCGCTTGATTGAGGGTCGAGGCCGAACCTGCCGCCACCGGCGCGGATGCCGCGAAGGACGCCCAGGGAGTGATCGTCATGAAAGCGGCGAAAAGCAATTTACCGAACGTACCCATATTGACCTCAATGATCCTGAACGATTGGGCACGCTTACCTACCATCACCATCGAGGTTAGTCGGCCGGGCTGAAAATATCTATCGGGGAAAATTAATAAAACAGGGAGGGAAAAGGGTCCGCCGGGTGCAGCCCGTGAGGAGCATCACACGGCCAAGGGACGGGGAATTTCCCTTTTTTCAGGGGGAACGGCGGATAAAGGCCGGACTCGGCACAAAATCCCAAACAATCCCGAATACGGTGGAAAGTCTACTCGCCATTCTTCTGGGCGGCGTTGGTATCCGGCACGGCCGGACCCAGCAGCATATTTGAAATCGCCGCCGGCGTCAAGACGGGATTCTCCGGCACCCGCAGCGGGGATCGAAGGGCCGCTTGGCCGACCCTTTCCTCCTGGGAGGCGATGGGGAAATCCTCCGGGCGGCCCTGCTGTTCACGAGGCTGCAACATGGGCATCAGGCTCGGGCCCATGAGTTTGAGGACGGCCACCGGAAGCGAACTGGTGAAGCCGTAGTCCGCCGCCGCCTGGCCGTGGACATGAGCCGTCAGGGTTCCGAAAAAGCGATCCCCCAAATAGAAGACGAAGGTGGCCGTGCGATTCACGATGCGGGATTCTAGAAGCTGTCCGCCCTTGCCGAAGGTCTCAAACCGCTGGTCCCCGGTCCCCGTCTTGCCGCCGAGGGAAATGTAGCCGCCATCCTTGAGCGAGAAAGCCTTGTAACCGCGCACGGCCGTGCCCTTCTCCACGATATCTGTCAACGCGGCCTTGATGGTCCGGCAAAGCTCGGGCGTCAGGAGGCGCTTGGAAGAGGTATCCGCGCGGCCAAACACCGTTTCATAGGGCGTGCCCTCACCGAAGCGCAAGCGATCGATCATTACGGAGGGATAACGCACCCCGTCATTGAGGATGATGCCCACCAGCTCCGCCAATGCGTTGGGACGGTCGGCCGAGCTGCCGATGGACGTTGCATAGGAGGGAACCAGGGATCCGAAGGGGTAACCCAGACGTTGCCAAGCACGGTGGATATCCAGGAAAGCCTCCAGCTCCATGATGCCGCGGATGCGCGAATCCTGGGCATTCTTATGCCGCGTCTTGAAGAGCCACTGATAGGTTTCCTGGATTTGGGACCGGCTGGCGTCCTTGACGTGGCTCCAATTGGCTCCTGGATGGCTGCGCAGGAATCCCACCAGCCACATTTCCAAGGGATGCACTCCCGCAACGTAGCCCAGATCCGCGAGTCCCAGATGCTCCTTGAAATACTGGCGGTAAAGGCCGGAAAGTTGCTTTTGTGGGTAGAGGGAATCGCCGAGCTGTTCCCGCATGAATGCCGTGAAGACGGCCATGTCCGCCTTAGGTTCCATGAAAAGGAAGGCGGTGGCGATTCTCCTGGGCACGGGGCGGAAGCCATGGAAAAATGTCTCCGTGATTTGCTTGGGTTCCATGCCGCGGTACTTGCGGTAGAAGCGGCCGAGGAAAAGCTGGCCCTCTTGCTCGGCGAATTTCGAAAGGTAGGCCTGGCGCTGGAGCGATGCGCCCGAATCGAGCAGGGTCGCCCGGGACACCGGTGCCTGGGCGATGTAGTAGTTTACGATGTCCCGCATCATGCGGATGAACACCAGGTTCACCGAATGGCGCAAGGCGTCCTTCACGCTCTTCATCCCGTTTTCGCCGGGCTCGAAGTTCACGAAGGTGTGCACACCGCCGCCCGTGAAGAACCGTTCCGACTGGCTGGCCGAATATTTCCGCTCCATGGCCGCGTCCAGCATCTCGAGCAGGCCGCTGTCTAACCCGCCCACTCCCCGGTTTTTCGCCGCCAGCTCCGCCTCCGGCTGGGCGGCCAAATAGCCCGCGGCCCAACGGGACAGGGCATCCGTGCCGTTGGCTTCCATTTCCTTGAGCGCTTTCCTGTCCTTCGCCCGCAGGCGCATGCGAAGTTCGGCGATGATTTCAAGGTAGTTCACCGTGGTTCGGAGCTTGGCCGTGGATCCGAGATCGAGCTTGACGCCTTCGTTGATGTTCAACGGTTGTTCGTAATTGTCCGCCTGTACGCGCAACAGGTTCCTGCCCTCCACCGTCTCATACAGGTTGAAACTGTAGATGACCTTAGAGGGATCCCCTTTCTCCAGGAGCCGGAAGCCGCGCAGTCCGGTGGAGTCGAGGAATTTGGGATCCGACATGCGCCGGAGGATATGCACCACGGCCTTCTGCGCCTTGCCGTCCAGGGTCGTGCCCACATTGAGGTCAAGGCGATCCAGGTCGTAGAGCCGCGGCAGACCGAGTAGGGTGAGCAAGGTGGCGCGGACGGCATTGACGTGCTTGCGTTCCACGAAGGCGGCCGGGAAAAAGGCCGCGGCCCGCCGCATGAGTTCGGGATTAGAGCGCAGGGCGGCATCGCGCAATTGCGGGCTGATGACGCCCTCCCGACCCAAGATATGCAGATAGTTTTCGCTGATGGATTTCAACGCGTCCCGATGCTGCAGCAGGTACGAGGTGGGGCGGCGATGGGCGATGAAGAGGTTGAGAACCTGGCGATAACCCTTCCCCATGGCTTCCATATCTACGCCGGTGTCGATTCCGTCCTTGCCTGCGCCGTGGCTGCGCGGGGAGCGGAGCAAGCGGTTGATGGAATCCAGGGAAGCGCCGTACCAGGCGAGGAGTCCGTCGGAAAGCCCGTTGACTTCCCCGTATCCGGGCAGCGCGGCCAAAGGCACGGAGTTGACGTAGTCCATTACAATGCTCCGGCGGGCTTCGGTGGTGTTCTCTCCGGATTGGTAGGCGCGCAGGCTGGCCGAAATCATTTGCCGGTATTTCTCCTTCGGACCGATGGTGCGCCCTTCCTCGGAATGCTTGAACTTTTCCAACTGGGTGGCGAGGGTGCTGCCTCCGGCTACATTGCCGTCCTTGCCGAGCTGCTTCTTTCCCATTTCCACTACCGCATTGGCCATGCGCGACCACTCGACGGCCGGGTTACGGTTGGGATGATCGGTATCCAACAAGGAGCGATTCTCGATGAACAGCAGGGTCTGCACCACCTGCCTGGGAATGGAATCGAAGCCGGGATAGACCTTCAGGGGATAATTCACCGTGAACATGGACTGGCCGCGATTGTCCAACAGATTCAATCCCGCCTGGATCTTCTCCCGGTAAGTGGGATTGATGCCCCGGTCGGCGAGCTCGAGCATTTTGGGCGAAAAGCGCGCCTGGCTCACCACCTTGTATCCGTGGGAGCGGAGGGCCGAGGTGAATTTCGGAATGTGCAAGTAACCCCGGCGATCATCGGTGGGGCCATTGGCGGGAAATCGGATCTTGTCCGTGGGTCCGGATTCCGGATTGAAGAAAAGCAGGCGCGCGAGCCGGCTGAAGTAACGCGCCTGATATTTGGAAGTCGTCGCCTCATAAAAGCCCAAGCCCGCGCCCGCCAATCCCAGAATGATCGCGGTCATCGCCAGAATCTTGAAGCTCCGGCGCAACAGACGGCGCGTGAGTAGCCGGTCGATGGCGGAAAAGGGATCGCCGATGGAAGGGTGTTTGTACGGTAAGTGGGGCTGATCGGCAACAGGAGGCGCAGACGCGTTCTGGTCGGGCGCCGCCACGGCCGCAACTCCGCCCTCGGCGGGAAGGCCGTCCGCATTTTCCTGCCCGTCGGCGGGCTTGATCATCTCACTGCTTTCATGGGGATTCCGGCATTTGGCACGTCGGTTTGGTTGGAGTATATTGTAACATCTTCGACTCGACCGATGGGAAATCTTTCCCGCTTCCCGACGCAGGGTTCCGATAGCCAGCCTTGGCCAGCCGACCGGGAAGATGGGGTTATAGGCGTTAGGATGAGGATGATCATGGGCGGCAACAGAGTAGGTGCGGAATGCGCCAATAAGATACGGATTTGCATCGGCGCTGCAAAGGACCGCCCGCAGAATTTCCTAAGGGCGTCGCAGGTAATCCCTTGGGCTCCGGAATTCCAACGGTCATCGGTTTTCTGCCCGGCAAACCAGCTCCCATGAAGCCCGGAGCGGCTTATCGGGACGACGCCGACGGAGATACCCTCAACGGCACTCCCATTGGAGTCCAAATCCTTGCCTTTTTGTCCGGCCTGCTCATCGCCTTCCTCGGATTCAAATCGACCTGGCAGGATTTCACCCATATCAACAAGCTAAGCCACCTGGAACGGTTCCTGGAAACCCCTGGTAAGTTACTCCAGGTCAAGGTCCGCATCGATTCCACCGGCTCCGCCGATGATTACTACCCGGACGTACTCTATGAATACTTCGTGGACGGCAAAAGCATCTGGGGATGGCGGCTTTCCTACGAGGAGGTGCCGAAATCCAAGGCTTATTGGGAAGAGCGCCTTGCGCAGTATGCAACCGAGGCACCGGTGAAAGTGTATTACAACGCCGCACAGCCCAAGGATGCCATCATCGAGAAAAAACACGAAGGGCTATTCAGGATTTGGCTGAAAATGGGGTTGGGGGCCGGATTCCTGCTTGTAGGCTTGGTCCTGGTCGTAATCCCGCTTACCAGTTGGCTGCGCAGACTCTCCGCTTCTCGTACTCAAGGGAGTTCCTAGGGGATTATACCTAGAAAATGAACCCGGCCATCACCGCGAGTACCACGGTCTTGATGTCCTTCTGCTTGGTCTCATCCAGGCTTTCCCTGCCTAAATTGATTCGGAGCTGGAAGGAACCCAGGCCCCATTCAACTCCCGCGCCCAGGCAAAGGCTCCAATCGATATCCGAAAGGTTTTCGGGTTTGACCAAGGGCGGAGTCTCTTCCGGCATGACCGTCCCGCCGCTGCCGATTTCGATGAATTCCGAATAGGACTTTTTTGAAATGGCATAGCCCATGGAAGGACCGCCAAAGAAGATCGGCATGACTTCGCTCCCCGTCGGCGCGGTAATCTTGAGCATGAAAGGGATTTCAAGGACGTGGTACTTGAAGGTGTTCACCTTGGTGCGCCCTCCCTCCTGGGTGCGGATGGCGCCGCCCTTGCTTACGTAGAGAAGATCGGTTTCCAAGCCCAGGAAAACCGGAAGATGGAAAGCCAAGGTGAATCCGGTGGTGGGCCACAACTCGGTGTCAACCTCCTTGACATCTCCTCCCCAAAACGATGCCGCAGTAAGGCCGCCAACCAGGCCGAGGGCCACGGGTTTGCGTTCGGCGCGGATTTCGGTGAAGCAAACGGCCAGGAAGGTTGCGAGGAGCAGGGAGATTCGGATTGGCTGGGTCATCTAGAGAATTATCCCAATTAGGGGGTATGAGGGCAAGCGGTAAAGGGCTGTGGGCCGGAGCCCGACTGTGGGCCGGAGCCCGACTGTGGGCCGGGTCAGGGGTATTCCGGGGCAAACGGAAGATTCTGCGGGGTGGACTATCCGGCCGGATTGTTTCCGGGCGGATAGAATCAGCCCGGATTATACGATCTTGAGTTTCAGTTCCATGCCGAGGGCCTTGGCGACGCGCTCCAGGGTGGAGAGCTTGATGTCGTGGGCATGGTTTTCGATACGGGAGATGGCGGTGCGCTTGGTATTCAAGCGGCTGGCCAATTCTTCCTGGGAAATACCGGTGGATTCGCGGGCTTTGCGGAGCATTTCCCCAACGCGGGTTTCGCCGCTCCGGCTCGCGGACTTCTTCACGGGTTTCGCGGCGCTCTTGGTTTTTTTCGCTTTTGCCATCTAAGGCCTCCTTCTTCTCGCTCGATTGGTGACCGGAACCCAGTCCGGCTGATATTTAAGCCGGTATTCCCCACCATCTCGGGAAATACCGGCTTCATTCTCTATGTTAACTTATAGGTTAACCTCTGTCAAGGTTTCGGACCCGGCCCGCATTGCAGAAACGCCCGATGTTATCGCAAGATTGCCCAATTCGCCGACATGAAGTTTTTGAAAAAGGTTCTTGCGCCGGAAGCCCACGGGATACGGTACCCGGCGGGCTATCGCGAGTCACCGGCGGGGGCCGGTCCGTAGGCCGCAAAATAGGTTTGCGGGTCGTCAGAGGCCGACGCGGTCCCGCTCCAGAAGATCGGGAATGCCCTGGCGGGTCGAAGGAACATGGCCCGGAAGCCGACGGATGCCTTCGTGGATGGCGTCGAGAATCCATTCCTTTTGGGGGAAAAAAGATTCTTCCATTTCTGCGGGCGGGGTAATCCAATTGCGTGCGCCAACTACAATCACGGGGGCGTCCAGATCTTCGAAAGCCGCCCGGGTGATGCGCGAGGCCATGGTATGGAGGAATGAGCCGCGCTCGCAGGCATCGGAGGCCAGCACCACCGCGCCCGTTTTTCGGGCCGATTCCAGAATGGGGCCGTAATCGAGGGGATTTAGGAACCGGGCGTCGATCACCTCAGCCCGCATGCCGTAGACCGCTTCCAGAATTTCCGCCGCTTCCAGGGCGCGGTACAAGGTAGAACCCAGCGTGACGAGGGTGACATCCTCGCCCGGCCGCCGCAAAGCGGGAGCGCCCATTTCCACTTCGTAATAGCCTTCCGGTACCCCGTCGAAAACGAACAATTCGGTTTCGGAATACAGCCTCTGGCTCTCGAAGAAAACCACCGGGTCGGTTCCGCTCAAGGCAAGGTTCAGCATCCCCTTGGCATCGTAGGGAGTGGCGGGAAACATCACGCGCAGTCCGGGAACGTGGGCGACCAGGGAACTCCAGTCCTGGGAATGTTGGGCGCCGTATTTGGATCCCACCGATACGCGGAGCACCAGGGGCATGCGTAGGACGCCGCCGGACATGGCCTGCCATTTCGCCATCTGGTTGAAGACCTCGTCCCCCGCCCGCCCGAGAAAATCGCAATACATGATCTCGGCCACCGCCCGGCCTCCGCAGAGCGCGTAACCCACGGCGGTGCCGGCGATGGCGCCTTCCGAGATGGGCGCGTTGAAAAGCCTGTGGTAGGGCAGGCATTCGGTAAGGCCCCGGTACACGGAAAACGCGCCGCCCCAATCGCGATTTTCCTCGCCGTAGGCGATCATGGCCGGATCTTCGCGGAACCGGTGCAGCATGGCCTCGAAAAGGGCGTCCGCGTAATTGACCGCCCGGGCCTTGGAAACCGGTTTTCCGTCCAGGAGCCCCGAACGCGACTTGTCCTGGATAGAAACCAGGCGCGGATTGAGGTCTGGATCGATGGTAACCTCAGAGATACCCTCCCCCGTCCGTTCCGCCCGACCGAAGGAGAACATCAGGCCGCCCACGGCTTCCCCAGAGATGCGGGGGGAGGTTTCCGGGGATGCGGCACGCTCCAAGGCTTTGACAAGCCGGGCAACGCCGTCCTGTCGCACCTGCTCCAGATCGGATGGCGCGCAGTGGCCGTTCACCGTGAGGTACTCCCCGAACGCGATGATGGAATCGGCCTGCTGCCAGCACTCCACCTCGTTCCGGTCGCGGTAGGAAGAAGCGTCCGAGGGGGAATGCCCGGAAATCCGGTAGGTCACCGTGTCCAACAGGGCGGGCCCACGCCCTTCTTTCAGCAGCTTGATTTTCCTCTCCATGGCGTCGGCCACGGCCAGGGGATGGTAACCGTCCACCCGTTCCGCATGCATACCCTCGGGGTTCACGCCCGCGCCCATGCGCGCCAGCACGCCGAAGCCCATCGTTTCCCCGAAGGTCTGCCCGCCCATGCCGTAAAAGTTGTTCATGAAGTTGAAAAGGATGGGAGGCGATCCGCCCAAGGAAGGGTGCCACAAAGTGCGGTATTGATCCATGGCGGAAAAGACCATGGCCTCCCACACCGGGCCGCAGCCCGCCGAAGCGTCGCCGATGTTGGCCACCACCACTCCGGGCTTCCGGTTCACCCGCTTATGGAGCGCCGCTCCGGCCGCGATGTCCGCGGAACCGCCCACGATGGCGTTGTTCGGCATCACACCGAAAGGCGGGAAGAAGGCGTGCATGGAACCGCCCATGCCCCGATTGAATCCCGCGTCCCGTCCCAGGATTTCGGCCAAAGTTCCGAACAAAGCGTAATCAAGCGCCAGCTCTTTGGAGGTGCCGCGGCTGTAACCTTCCACGGCGCGCAGGGTGCGTCCCTGCCCGTACCCTTCCAGGACGCCATGCATTTGGTCCGCGGGAATCTTCTCGATGGCGGACAAGCATTTCGCCAGGATTTCCCCGTGGCTTCGGTGGGAGCCGAAGATCATGTCCTCGGGACCCAGGGCCCATGCCATGCCTACCGCAGCCGCTTCCTGCCCGATGGACAGGTGGCAGGGTCCTTTATGCTCGCAGGCGATGCCCTCGTAAACGCCCTGCAGCTTGATGCGCTGGAGCATGGTCTCGAACTCGCGGATGAGTACCATGTCCCGGTACATGCGCAGCAGACCGTCCCTGCCAAAGCGCGTGGCCTCCTCCGCCGGAGAGGCTCGGTAGGCGTTCAGGGGGATGCGGCCCAGTTCCAGGGTTCCCGGCTTCCGCACCTGAGCGGGAAGGATGGGGAGGTTTTT
>JALYSE010000101.1 GCA_030854955.1 Fibrobacterota bacterium
CAGCGTTATACGTGAAGTTCTGGCCTTCCACCCTTTCGTCGACGACTTTCGCGAACTGGGCCGGTTGCTGGAGCCGCCCATCTCGACCGCGGAAGCGCAGAGGGCCATCAGGCTGTTGGAGGAGCTGAAACTCATCAGCAAGAACGGCGATGGCGTTTATACGAAATCCGATCCCGCGATCACCTCGGGATACGACACCCGTTCCCTGGCGGTCAACCAGTTCATCATCGCGACCCTGGACCTGGCCAAGGTCGCGCTGGACAAGCTTCCCCCGGACGAGCGCAGCCTTTCCACCCTGACCTTGAGCCTTCCCGAAGACGGCTATGCGATGGTGGAAGAGAAGGTCAAGGCGTTCCGCCGGGAGCTACTGGAGATGGCGCGAAGCTGCACCGGGCCCAAGCGGGTCATCCAAGTCAATTTCCAGATCTTTCCGATGACTCGTAAGCTCGACGAGGGGAAACATGAAGCTTAGTATCGACACATGACTCGCTAAGGAAGGGGTTATCTGACCACGCCCGAATCGGCCTTTACGCCGCCCGCCTCGAACATCAGCTCGGACGAATGTCGGATGATCTTCGGTCTCACCTCGATGATGAGGTTGGTTTTGCGCCTCACGCCCAGCTTGTGAGTGAAAAGCAGGCCCAGGCCGGGGATTTGCCCCAGGATGGGAAACTTGCGCAGCTCCTCGGTGTCCTCTTCGGAAAGCAAGCCGGCCAGGAAAATCGTCTGGCCGTCGGCGACGCGCACCGTGGTCTTAGTAGTCCTGACCTTCACGAGAGGAAGGTCGGAGTTGGGGCCTTTGAATCCCGTGATGGAGCTGACTTCCGGTTCCAGGTTCAGGGTGATTTCCGAGTCCTCATTCACGTGAGGTTGCATCTTGATTTTGACCCCCACCTCTTCGTGCTGGACCTGTTGGTTGGCACCACCGCCGGCCACGGCGGCGGAGTTGTAGGACTGGATCACATAGGGGATCTTTTCGCCGATATGCAGGCTGGCTTCGCGGTTGTTGGTGGTGGTGAGTTTGGAGTTCATCAGCACGCGGGCATCTCCGGTTTGAATGAGCATATTAAGAAGGATGTTCAGATTGATGGGGGCTCGGATGCCTCCTTTCAGCAGATAGCCCTTGCTGATGGGCGCGGCGGGAAAACCGATGCCGGTCTGCACCGGGGATAGGGCACCCCAATCGATGCCGTATCTGTCCGTATTGTCGATAGTAACTTCGAGGAGACGGGTCTCGAGAAGCACCTGGGTATGCGGGTGGTCGATGGATCGCACGATGCGCTCGATTTCATTGATGACGCGCGGGCTGGCGAAGACAATCAGGCGGTTGCCGCCCCGGTCTACCTTCACGTTCTTTGAGAAATCGGTCAGGAACCCGGCCACTTCGGTCGCGTCGGCGTAGTTGAGGGCGATGACGTAACCGGATTGCCCCACTTCGTCCTTGAGCTTGCCCATCTCCCCGATGAGCACCGAGTTGCCGATGATTTCATAGGAGAGTCCGGCCGCGCGCACGATGAGATCGATGGCTTCCGCGACCGGGGTCTTGTTGAGGATGATGGAAATCTTGACCTTCTGGACGCCTTCGCCGGCGACGAAATTCATGCTGGAACGATCCGCCATGACCTTCAGGATTTCGGAGAGGTTGGCGTCCTGGGCGTTCAGGGAAATCACGTTTCGGAGCAGGGGATTGGGATCCTTGGTGATGATGGGGGATTCCGTTTTGGCCGGGACCAAGGCGGGCGAGGACGCGGGACCGGGAGTCCCGGAGGTAGCCGGGGAGCCGAGGGGCTCCTGGGCGGTTCCAGTACCAGCCAGGCCGATTAGGAGCGCCGCCAAAGCAAGGTGCATGGCGGCTGTGCCGCGGATTTGAGTGGGTATCATTTTCAAGCCTCCGTCCAGCTTCATTTGGGCTGGTAGTTCCTGTTGCCGGACAGATCGTAACTGTAGAGCACGGAACTGTCTTCCATCGTGATTTCTTTGTTCGTTATCTTAGTGACCTTGCGTGATCCCACCAAGTCGCCCACGTCCACGGAAAGGGATCGTTCCCCGTTCATAACGATAGCTGTGTGTTGGCCGTAATCATCGGCGATGATGGCGGTAAGTTTTACCGGGTCCAGAGGCGGGGCGGGGGCTGCCGGTTCGGACTTTGCATCGGAGGCTGGCTTTCCGGAGGCGGGCTTGGAGGCCTTGGGAGTCGGATTTCGCGACGAGACGATCCGTTTTGGTGCAGCTTCGGGAGTGTTGCTCGCGACTTCGCGGCGCCTGCCCGTCATGGGATCCTTGCCGCCGGGATAGGCGAAGCTGGCGCGGGTGGTGAGCACTTCCTCTAGATGGTTGACCATGTCGATGAATTTCTGATCGTAACCTTCGGTGGTAGCCAAGGATTGGTTCACTTCCCGACGGAACCCGCTGTTTTGCGAGGAGACCCGGAGGGAAAGGCCGAAGGCGAGTACCATAGCGAGGATGGCGGCGATTGTGAATGAGTTGAGTTGCATCTTTAGCCTTTCCTAACACGAAAGGTGTCGAGGTGAAGCTTGATAGATACGCCCCTGCGGCCGGTAGCGGCCGGGGTTGCGGATGGTTTTCCTGCTTTGGCTTCGGCCGAGCTGCCGCCGTTGGCGGCAAGGGTGACCTCGAAGGACGTCAGCGCCAGCACGCGTCGACTGTTTTCGAACTTGGAACACAACTCGCCGAAACTGAAGAAATCCCCTTCCAAGTGGATGTCATACCCGAAAGTGGTCACGCTACCCTTTGACGAAGGAGCCAAAGGGCGAACTGAAATCACCCGCATTTTCAAGTCATTAACGCAGGAGGTCAGGAAATCGAATACCACGGTTTCATGGGAAACGGAATCCATATGGTCGGAAAAGTCCATATTGTGGAAAACCAGGTCCCGTACATGGTTCAGGTTTTCGGAAACAATCTTCGCGGTGGCTAATTGGTTGGAGGTGATGATTCGCTTTTTTTCCAATTCCTTGAAGCGCGGAACGAAACGGGAGGTGTAGAGGATGTCGGCGGGTATAACCGCTATGGCTGCCACAGCGATGGCAATCAAAATCGATTCGTTCCTTTTCAATTCCGACTCCTTGCCGCTTTTGCGGCGAATTGGAATGCGACGTGCCCGGTTTCCTGCTTACGTTCCGCGAATTCCAATTGCACCACGTTGAAGATGTCCGTAAAATCGGGATCCTTCCGGAGATCATTCAGATACTTATCCAGGATCAGAAGTTGGTTCTGCTGATTTGAGGCGTATCCGAACCCGGAGACGATGAATTTCCCGTTTTGATACGCGAACCGGGTAATCCAATAATTTTCGGGCAGGTGTTTGGCCATGGCCGCCAGCTTTTTTGTCCAAAAGACCCCGCGACCCTGTAGACCGCTTAGGAGTTCGACATCCTTTTTATCTACAATCAGACGGCTGGACTTGTATTTCTGGTACTCCTGATTGAGGCGTACCAGCTTTTCCTCCTCGAACTTCAGCACCCTTTCCATCTGCCAGATGGTGAGGGTAGAGTACATCAGGGAGAGCAGGAAGAATCCGAAACACCCAAGGCTTAGAATGCCCGTAAGCCTTCGGCGTTTTTCCGATTTCATTTCCTTTTCGCGCAAATCCCGGATCAGATTTATCCGATAAAGGGACGACCCCACGTTCGCGATCACCCTTCACCTCTCAAGGCCAAGGCGATTGCCAGGTCGAACCGGCCCGGATGCTCCTTCCGGGCGGCACCCAGTTTTGCAGGCAGGTCCATTTTTCTTACAGGAATACCGGTCACGCGGTGAAGCTGGTTCGCAAGGCCTTCGCCATCGAGGGAATCGCCCAATATGAGTATCTCCTGGAAGCCCGACGCGCCATCCTGCTTTTCATAGAATATCAAGGATCGGGCAACCTCCTCGCAGAGGGATTGAATGCGCTTTTCGCGATCCCCTTGGCTTGCCAGGGGTTTGAAAACATCCTCGGCGGCGAAATAAATGGTCCGGTTGAAGAAGGGAGAGTGTTCCGCGTCGATCACGATAGTCGATACCTGGGGGCCAATGTGGAGCGCCACCATCGGATGATTTCCTTCCACGCTACCTTTCCATGCCCAAATGGCGTTGGCAATCGCGATCGGTAAGACATCGACCGCAGTAGTCTTGATTCCCGCCTTTTCCATCAGGCTTAATTGCCGGTTCAAGAGTGTGTTGGAGGCCAGGGCGACCAGAAATTGGGCCACGCCTCCTTCCGTATCCTCCCCAGTGGAGATGAGTTCATAGTCAAGCGACGAGGTCGCGACTTCAAAATGGACGGTTTTCCTGAGCTCCAGGCGTAGAGCCTGTTCCATTTCCTCGGGACCGAGTTTCCGGAACGGAATTTCGGCTGCGAAAACCTGCTTTCCCGCCAGGCAGGAGACTACCGAATCGCGGATTCCGATATTCAGAACGCCTTTCAATTTCCTGAGTCCGTCAAGCAAGCCGAGGTCTTCGGAAAAATCGCCGCGGATTTCTTCGAGTTTCTCCACGGTAAATCCTCCCCGGCCGTCGGTAGCCAGACAGGCGCATCGGATGGCTAAGTGGTCGTATTCGATGCCAACGGTATTGCCGGGCTTGGAGGTCTGGATGCTGCGTTTCATCTTTTTTGCCCGATCAGGTACTGCCTGGAAGTAGGGTCTCGGTCCAATCCGCGAGATAGGCATTGCTGTTCAAGCCCGATCCCGAGGTAGGCGTCCCAAGACTGTTGATCTGCCAAATTATCAGTAATGTGTCCCGGCCGGCTCCCAAGGTCGCCCAAGTCTTTATCGCGAAGTGACCGCCGCCGCCGCCCGGATCATCCACAAACTTCACCTTGACCCATACATCGTCCATAACCGTAAATCCATCCGCTCCAGGAGTCAGGACAAGGGAATCATCCCAAGTCACGGGTATTTCGGTTTGCAAATAGGACCTTACCCATCGAACTCCCATATAGGTCGCAGATTCCGCCACGTAATGAAGGGCCCGGTCTTCAAGGATTTGGGATCCGTCTTTGGCGGTATTCGCGGCCAGCATGATGAGTCCCCCCGCTGCCACGGTCATGGCTACGGACAATGCCAATACTCCGACCAGTACCGAACCCTTTTGACGCTTAATCATATATTCCGGCACAGGCCGGTTTCCTCGGTGCTGGGAAAGGTATAGCTTTTCCCATCTTCAAAGCTCGTATGTTGAATCTTGAAAGTGATTCCGCGGCGGTTCGGAAGGATCCGGAAATAACTAGTAGCGTAATCCACGAAGACGGTATCGCTTCCCACCGTGAATGGGTAATAGTCCGGGCCGTAATCACCCACTTTCCATTCTTCCAGATAGGCGCGCGGGGACAAATCCCGGAGTCGATAGCGTGCGAAGGGATCCCCACCGACCTGAGTAAGACGGACTTCCTGTAAGGGGCCGCTCGTGGATGTCACAAGCGCCATGTGTTCCAAGGTGGTGGTCGTATCCTCAAGCGCCGTTTTGACACCTGCGGCCAGCCTGGTGCTCATCCTGATTTGGTCGGAGACGACGGTTTGCAGGCGCGCCACCCGCATGTTTCCGGATCCATCCCGTATCTGGGCGTTGGTCATTTGGAGAACCGTCAACAGCGCGCCCGCCACGATGGTGGAAATGAGGCCTGCGGACAGGGCCTCCACCAAGGTGAAACCCGATTGCGGGTTCAATGGACCACCCGTGCCACGCGCTTCGTGATTTCGATAGAATCGGATTGCCCTATCAAGGTCCACTTGATTTTGGCCGTGATCTTCTGGAAAGGCACCTGGACATCCGCCACGGTGGGATTCTTGTAATCATACCAGGCCACGCTATTGTCAATGGCGCCGACAGTCCGGATTAAGATTGCATGGATCGTGTCTTCGGCTCCTGCGCCCAGCCTCAGGATGTTGATCTGGGGTGCCGAAGCGGCGACAGAAAGTGGATATCGTGAATAATGGAAACCGGTGTCTTCCAGTGCACTCGATGCAAGAGTGGCTGCTTGTTGGCGAAGGCTTCCCAGGACTTCCACGGAACGGGCCGTCCCGAGCATGGACATCACCCCTGTCACGGCCAGTCCGAGCAATGAACTTGCGACCATTAATTCCACCAGGGTATAACCTGATTGGCGATGCGTTAATCGACTTGGATTCGGGAGTTGCGACGGAAACATGGGTTACCGGAAGGCGGCCGAGTCCTTGATGATGTCCGGGGAGTCCGAGATGTCCGACACCACCACAAAACGACCGCGGACTTCCACCGTGTATTTGCTGGAATCGGTGAGAAAGACGTTTAATTCATCGTCGGTGGGATCCGAACCCGTTCTTCGGAAGTAAATGTTGCCCGCGACAGCTCCGGATTCCGCAATGCTTTTCGCGACTTGCTTTCGTTGATCAAGGATGTATCCGGAATAGGTGGGGATCGCGACGGCGGCCAGGATTCCGACGATTATTGCAACGACCAGGATCTCGGTCAGAACGAAGCCCGAACTGGCCGTGCTTCGCCCTGTCAACTCTCGTCTCCTGAAATCCCCCCGTTCTTCGACCGCCATTGACACTAGTAGTTGTAAGTCAGAATCGAATCGCTGTCGGCGTGTTTAGCCGAGATGACCCCATTCGTATCCAGCTTCGAAATTTTGAATACGATCCCGGCCGGTAATTGCATCGAACTGATGACCTTGGCGTCCTTGTTCTTGCACTCCACGTTGACATTCTTATCTCCACCGGTGTCGGTGTCCTCCTCGAGGCCTGTACCTTCGGCTGCTCCGCGTTGGTTGATGCACGCCCCCATGAAGGACGCCACCGAGCCTGCAGCGTTTGCCGCTGCGTTGATCCGGGAGCTGTCCACGTAGCTCGTGTACATGGGCACGGCGACTGCGGCTAAAGCAGCTACGATGATCGCGACCACGATGACTTCAACAA
Organism: Fibrobacterota bacterium; assembly: GCA_030854955.1. Classification (GTDB taxonomy): domain Bacteria; phylum Fibrobacterota; class Fibrobacteria; order UBA11236; family UBA11236; genus Chersky-265. Next base: position 6,897 of record JALYSE010000101.1, read on the forward strand.
GAGTGAAGCCCTTCTGATTTTTTATTTTTTTTGCCTGAATCATTTTAATCTCCTGAATTATGGTTGATTGAACTGGATTGCACTACGAGATCTCTACAAAATCCTTTTCCGCCCGATCAGTGGATGAACTTTCCGATCATGAAAATGGGCAGATAAAGGGAAAAAAGAATGGCGCCCACCACGCTACCCATGGTGACGATCAGAATCGGTTCGATGATGGACGAAAGGGAATCGACGACGTTTCGGAGCTCGCGCTCGTAGAAATCCGCCGCCTTGCCGAGCAAGACGTCTACCCGCCCGCTGGATTCCCCGGTCGCCACCAATTGGACGACCAGGACCGGGAACAGTTTGCTGGATTCCAAGGCTTCGCTGAGCTGATCGCCCTTCCGCAAATCGGAAAAGATGCTTTCCAGGCTTTTCTGGAAATAGCGGTTATTCACCGCCGTGCCCGCGATTTCCGTCGCCTTGAGGATTGGGGTTCCCGCACCCATCAACAAGGACATGGTGCGGCAATAGGTGGCCCAAATGTTCTTTTGAAGGATGCCGCCGAAAACCGGCGCCCTAAGCAAGGTTCTCTGGAACTCGATCTTGAACCAATCCCGGGTCATCATGTATTTGAAAGCGACGAACAGGGAGAATCCTGCAATGAGGCAAAGCATGGTATTTTGCCGGACGATCCTGGAAACCAGGATGAGCATCTGGGTGGGAGCCGGAAGTACCGCGTTCATGCTGGCGTAGATGCCTTCGAAGGTGGGAACCAGCTTCCACATAATGCCGAACAACATCACGCCCACGAACCCACCGATGAAGACGGGATACCGCATCGCGGTTTTGACCTTGCCGCGCATGATTTCCATGCTCTCCAGGTAGTTGGCCATGCCGTCGAGCACCTTGTCCAGGGCGCCAGCTACTTCACCCGAATGGACCACCGCAACGAACATCTGGTTGAAGGCCCCGGGATGACGGGCCAGGGCGTCCGAGAGGGTGAATCCGGTTGCGATGTCTTCTGACACTTGCAGGATTATTTTCTTGAAGGCCGGGTCTTCGCCTTTGGAAAGTTGATCCAGGGATCTTGAAAGCGGAACGCCCTGACCGACCATGGTGGCCAATTGCCGGGTGAAAAAGACGACACTCTTGAAAGGAACCTTGCCACGGGTACTTTTCATGCTTTCGTTGAAGATTTCCCGGAAGGATTTGGATGGCCGGATCTCATCCCCGGAAAGCTCCTTGACAAGGATCGGCAGAAACGACTTCTGTGTCAGGCGCTCGAGCACCTCGTCCGCAGTGGCAGCGTCCATCGTGCCCAACAGCACCCGATCTTCCCGATCCCTGACCTTGTAACTGAACTTCGCCATAATGACCGCTATTCGACCTCTTCCGCCATTTTCTTCAGCTTTTCCTTCATTTCGGAAAAGCCCTGGAAATAGGGGGAGTCCACTTTGGTTTCGGGTTTGGTCGATTTCCAGCCCAACAAGGTCCCGAACGAAATGCCTACCGCAGCTTCACGCGGCCCATCCGCCCAATCCATATCGATCGCGGGCGACAACTCGAAATCCAAGGTCAGGAAAGCCTTCTCCGATGGCGACTTCAAGGTAAAGGCGAGGTAGCCACGGGCGATTTCCTTATTCGCGAAGGCCGATTCCAGGCCTGCAGGACCGCGCATGGTGCCGTCCACCAAGTGCAACCGCCCGCCCGCCTGAATATCGAAATAACCTGATGGGGAAACCACGGCTCCCAGAAAGGGATTGGAGATGAAACCCGAATAGGAGAAGCCGCGTTCATCCTCGCTATTGAGATAGATGGCCTTCAAGCCGCCCACCAAGCGTAGGATTTCAAGCAGGGGCGGCGTCACCAAGGTTAAGCCGAAGGTCGGCGAGAACCCGTATTCACCACGGAATTGTACGGACTTGTTCTGTTCGATCGTGAGTTTGTCCAGACCGAGTCCGGCCTCCAGGGCCAGATAGGGAATGGGCGCATAGCCGAGGCTCAGGCAATGGATGGTTTCGTGGGACGGTACGTTGGCGGAGGTAATCCCCTGGCCGCGGAACGTCAGGCCGTATTGGATGCCCAGGCTGCGTGGACCCCTATCCTGGATCGGGAATTCCGCAAGGGATAAGCTGAACGCTGCGAGGACAGCGGCCAGGATACGAGGACCCAGCTTCCGGACGGTCATGAATCCCATCCGATTACTCGCCTATCTTGGGTAACATGAAGCGCTCCCCATCCCTGTCGCGGACGCCATTGGCTTCCGCATTCACGTTCACGAAAAGTCTCCGGGAAAATTGCCGGGGGTAGCGCAAGCGGGCGTGGGCCACTCCATTTTTTGTCACGGCAGAAACCTCGATGGCCACGGCGAAGTCGTTGTCGCGGAATTGCATGGAGGGCAGGAAATCCCGGACTTCCCATGCCATATAGGGATAGTCACCGCTGGCCGGAATGTCGCACACTCCTATGGTTCCGCGATCCGCAAAAATTTCCGATCCATCCCGGAAACCGTTCGCATTCAGATCCGCGAAAATGGTTTTGCCTGCCACAACCACGGTATCGTCCTCGCCGACGCCAGGGTCGCAAATGCCATTGCCGTTGAAATCGAACCAGGAGTCATGGATGAGCGGGTTCCAATCGAAAACGCCGTCGCCGTTACGGTCTTCGCCGCGCCTCAATAGGGCCGGGTTATTGTCCAGGTCAAGGTCGATTCCAAGGTCGAATTTATTGTTGTTGTTGATGTCCTCAAAGGGGAGGTCATAGGCCACGATTCTATAGCTTGGCTTGGTCGAAGTCGTTCCCGAACCGCCCAACCCTTCCCAATGATCAAAGACCCGCAAACCGAAGGCCGCGCCCGTGACTACTGCGCTGAAATGCACCTCGGTTCCGTCGGCCACGGCATTTCCATTGATATCTTGAACGACGGCTCCCTGGTTGAATTCGAACGTGGTCTCGTCAATAATTCCACCCTTGCCCACCGGAATGGAATCATCCTCCGGCCTTGACACCGTCACGATATGCGCCGTTCCGGAAATCGTCAGCTTTGAAGTATCCGCCAACGCGCCCAAGGAAGCCACTACCAAGGTCCCCCGGTACCCGCTGGCGATGCTTCCCGCCGCAAGTTGGCTCAAGGCCACGCCAGCCTGAGTCATGACTACAGGTTTGGTGATGTTCTCGCCTCCACCAGGACCCTTGAGGATGCGGAAGTTGACGTTTTGGCCCGAGACCAGGTTACCTTCGGCGTCCGCGACCACGGCGCGCAGGTTGGCGATGCCTCCGTTGACGCCGATGTTGTCTGCCGTGACAGTTAGCTTGATCGACTTGGGGGCCGTGGCGATGAAGTCCACTTTGATCTGGGCCGTCCCCGAGGGCGCGTTCGCCTGGACCGTGGCGGTGCCGGCGAAGGTGGCGCTGTGGAGGTAGGTGGAGGCTTTGCCAGAGCCGTCGGTCGTGACGGAGGCGGTGGCGACGGCGCCGGCATTGGTCGCGAATTGAATGGCGGCCCCCGCGACCGGCGCGTTGGAGCCGTTGACATAGGTGGCGGTGACGAGGGTGGAGTCCTTCCCGCCGACCACAAGGGCGGGGTGAGCAACGGTAAGGGTGAGGGAGTTGTTGCTGAAGAATAACTCCAGGGAATCCGTGGTGTTCAACGCGGCGGCCTTCGCGACCACCTTGCCGGCTGCGGAGGAGGTGATGCGCACCAGGGCCTTGCCGTTGGGATTCAGGACCGACGAATAGGATGCATTGCCGTTGTCGAAGGCGCCGGAACCGGTGAGGGTGAAGGTGACGGCGTCGCCGCCGATGGCGTTGCCCGATGCGTCCTTGAGGAAGGCTTCCAGGGTCGCGGTCTCCCCCACTTTGAGTTCGGTCTGGTTGGCCGCCAGTTGCAGGGTCACGCCGCTGAACAGGATTTCCGTGCTGGCCGTCAAGTTGCGGCCCACGGCCGTGGCCTGCACCTTGCAGACGCCGTTGACCGGGGCGCTACGGAGGATGACGCTGGCGCGGCCGGCGCTGTCCACGGTGGCGGTCTGGCCGATGATACCGAGATCGCTGGTGAAGCGGATGGACTCTCCGGCGGCGGGATTGTTGCTTTCATTGGTCAGGATGACGGAGATGATCGCGAAGTCCGAGTTGTCGGCGCGCACCTGGGAGCGGGAGGAGAAGATGCGCAGCTTGCGGATGGTGTTGACGGTGTTGTCCACCTTGTTGGGGAGCACTGACCAGAAGTCCACGAAATTGCTGTCCTCGGCGCCCAGGGCCTTGGCGGTGACGGTCACCCGTTTCTGGGTGCCGCTGGTGACGGCGGTCTTGAAGACGCCATTGCCGTCGGTGGTGCCCTGGCCGGGATTGCCGTTGAACAGGACGGTGGCGTCCGGCACCGGATTGCCCGCGCCGTCGATGATGCGGATGGCGACCGGAACGGTGCGGTTTAGGAGGGCGTCGGTGGTGGAGGGGGTCACTTCGATGTGCAAATCGGTCAAGGTGACGGTGGTGAAGACGGAAAGGACCGAGTCCTCGACGGTCATGGAGGCGGTGATACGGGCGTTGGTGTTGAGCGGAACCGCCCTGTAGACCGCCGTGGCCTCGCCTTTGACGTTGGTGGTATCGGAAGAGGTGATGATGCCATGGTTGGCGGTGAAGCGCACCTGGCGGCCGGAAAGGGGATTGTTGAACTTGTCGAAGGCCACCACCCGCACCTGGGTCTGGTCCGTGTTACTGGCCTTGATGGAGGACTTGTCCACGAAGATGCGGAGGTTGCCCACTGCTGCTTTGGAAATGATGGAGGAGTTGGGGAGCACGGTCAGGAACACGACCAAGCCGCTGTCGGTGGCGCCGAGGGCGGTGGCCGAGACCACGACCGACTTTTCGATGGAACTGGCCACGGTGGCCGTCGCAGTGCCGGAGGGATTGGTTCGCAGGGAGGATTGAATCGCGCCCTTGAGGGTCACTTGGATGTCGGGCATGGCCCGACCCTGCGCATCGCGGACGCGGATGGAAACCGGCACGGTGTCCTTCAAAGTGGCCTCGCCGACGGCGGGCTTCACTTCGATCTGCAGGCCGGCGGAGGTGAGGGTCGCCGTGGCGCGGTGGGTGGAGTCGCCTTGCAGATAGGATGCGGTGATGAGGACATCGCCGTTCATGGCGAGACCCTGGAAGGTGGCTTCGGCCACGCCGTCCGCATCGGTGGTGTCAGCGGGGTTGATGATTCCCTGGCTGGCGGAGAAGGTCACGCGCTTACCGGCGATGGGATTGTGGTTGTCGTCGTACAGAATGGCCCTGATTTTGGAGGTCTCGCCGTTGGCGGCGGCAATACGCGCCGGCTCCGCGAAGAGGAGCAAGGTACGGGAGCGCGAATCGGGCGGCGTCTTCCAGAATCCCACGCTGACGTTGGCCGTGGCCCCCAAAGCGGCGGCGGTGATCTTCACCTGGGTTTCCTTGTCGCTCTTGACCGAGGTCCGGTAATTGCCGGCTCCGTCTGTGATGCCGTCCGCATTTGCCGTTCCCGTCAATTTGACCGTGGCGGCGGCCACGGGCTCCCCTTCGCCATCGGAGACGGTGATGGTGACGGGCACGGTCTCATCGATGAGGGTATCCGGGGAAAGGGGGGTGATGCGGACCGTCAAGCCTTCCAATTGCAGGGACGTTCCCACTACTGCCAGGGAATCGCCCACGTCCGCAGAGGCGAGGATACGGACTTCGCCGTTGCGCGGGACTCCCGCGTAGGTGGCGGTCGCGGTGCCTTCGGCATCCGTGGTGTCGTTGGCCGTGATGGTGCCCAGGGACGCGGCGAAACGGACAATCCTTCCGCGCATGGGATTATGGTTGGCGTCGTAGACCTGGACGGTTAGGGTCGACCGGCCCTTGTTCCCCGCCTTGAGAGTATGGGGGGTGGCATAGATGCGCATGTTGCTGGTCACGGAATCCCGCACCCAGCCGCCGGCCGTGTCCAATCCCCCCGCCCCGGTTACAGGGCCGATGGGAGCATTGCCCAGGTCGCGATCGTTGATATTACAGGAGAGCAGGAAGGCGGAAAGGCATGCGCCGGCCATGGCTAGTGTCACAGGGAAGGAACGTCGCGGCAAAAAACGCGTTAGACGCGCAATTCGGGAAATCCCGTAACTTTTACTTTTACCTATTACTTCGACTTCACGCATTTTTCGCTTGGTTCTCGTCCGAGGGTCCTGTGCCGTCGTAGTCCTATGAACTCATTCCGATGGATGCCCCGCCGAGAGGAGGGAGCTTTCGAAAAGTAATAAAAGGGACTCAGAGCAGTAGATAAGGATGTGCGTTAACCCATTGTAAAATATGTAGCTTAAAGGGCCGGGGCTCTAAAGAAAACCGGCATTTGTAAAGTTTCCCGACGCTATTTCGCGGACTCGATGAAGTCTGCGGTAGGGAGGGAGGTCCCGAGCATTTATCTTAGAAAATCGGGTCGGGTAGTCCCGTTTTCATCATTTTCAGCATGGGCTGCCGGCCTGGCGGTTTCATCGGGTCCGGTATGCGTAAGTGGATCAAAAGAATCCTGATGGCTTTGGGGGGGCTGGCGCTCATCCTGTTCCTGGCCGTTTATTTCGGGGGCCGCTTGGCGGCGCAGAAATACCTGGCCCGGAACCTGACTGTCGGCGAAGGAAAGGTACGCCTGGTTTCGCCCCGGTTCCTCTGGAGCCTGGATTTGAGCGCAGACTCGGCGCTCTATGATAGCCCGGCCCTTCGCGCGGTGGCGGGACGCACCGTGGTTTCAGCCAACCTGTTCAAAAGCCTTTTCCGTTTTTCCCCTTCGGTGACCTTGGACGTGGACACCTTATGGGTCCGGGTTTCGCCGGAACCGGATACCGTGAAGCCCAAAAAGGATTCCATCCCGTTTCCCGAGTTCCGTCTGCCGGCGTCCATCCAGGTAAGGGCCGGGCGGGTCACCGTGTTCGATACCGCTGCGGATTCCCTTGGTCCCATGGTCAGAGCGGATGGCCTGGACTTGGAAAGCCTCGGGCCTCAAGCGGTGCGTCTGGCCATCCGGGACGCCCGGGTGCGTCAGACGGGAGAGCTCGCCCATGCGATTGAGGTGTCCGCCGATTGGGCGGATTCGCAACAGGTGACCGCGAAGCTTTCCTGGAAGTCGGGAGAAGACGATATTTCCCTATCCGCCCAGTCGCAAAAGGCCAACCTGCTGCGGGCGGCCACGGAACTGCGCGCCCATGTGGCGTCCACCGCTCCCTATTATAAAATCCTGAAGCTATCCGGCAATCCGCCCATCGCCGAAGGCTTCGATGCAAACTTCCGGGCCGAGATGGACGGGACCTTCCGCCTTGAAGGGAACCTCACCGCGCGCGTCCACGGCTTTTCCGATTCCGCCCCTTTCAAGCTCGGGCCCCAGAAGGTCGCGGTGAAAATCGATTTCAAGGACAGCGCCGGCAGCTGGTCGGCCACGAGCCGCGGCGAGCGCGGAGAGGATGTCGTTCTCAAGGGCAACTTTTTCACCACCGCTACCGCCAGGGACTCGATCACCGACCCGGCCTGGCTGGCCGGCCACCTGGGCGTCACGGCCCACGGCCATGCGCACGGCATCATGGTCGATGCCGCCGGAAAGAGGATGCGGGCGGACCTGGAGGTGACGGAACTGAAGGCTTCGGGCGAATCGGTGCGCGCTCGGATCTCCACGGGGGACGGTTCGCGCATCACGGCGGATTTGCGCAAAGCGCCCGCCGCGCCGGATAAGAACCGCAAGGGTAACGTGCAAACGACCCCCTCCGCCATTCCCGATTGGAACGGAACGTTTTCGGCGGATATCGCTCCCGGGGAACGGTGGATGGTCGCCTTTACCGACACCAACATTGTTTTCGGAAAGGCGCGCATCGCAGGCAAGGTCAGGAACGGCGAGGTGTCGGCCGTGATGGACCTCTACGCTCTTAAGGCGTACGGAGTATTGGCCGATTCCGCGCGCCTCAATCACCGCTACAGCAAGACCGGTTACGAGTTGCAGCCCTCGCGCCTTTACCGGCGCGGGACCGCTTGGGAATTGGCGGGCAAGGTGGACCTTTCCAGGCCTGGGGGGGCCATGCAGGCACGCTTCGGCAATCCGCGCTTCGGCAAGGTGGAAGCGGCCATGCCGAGGCCGGGTGTGATGGAACTTCACGCGCGCGACCTGGCCCTGGAGCAGGTGCCTTACAAGGGCATGGACTCGCTCAAGGCGAACCAACCGCGCGTGACTGCGGATTTCGTATGGGACAAGAACAAGCGGACGGGGTCTGCGGACGTGCAGGTGGACGGTCGGTTCAAGGGTGAGACCCTGAAGGCCAAGGCCCGGGCCGATTGGGATCCGGAGCGACTGGTGATTAAGGAAACACGGGCTTCCATGGCCGGATCCGAAATCAGCGCTTCCGCCAAGGTGTTCCTACGCGGCCGACAATTCTACGAATTGGCCAAGCTGGCCAAGGAGGATTTCGAGGAAGTGTCCCTGAGCTCGGATCGCTTCGATATCGCCAAAGCGCTGAGCGTGGCCATGCCGGAGCCGCCGCTCAAGACCGGGGTCGCGATGGGGCGCTTTTCCTACCGGACCGATACGGGCTTCGATGGAGCGTACAAGTTCCAGAACATCCGCCTGGCGCCGACGGGAGAAGTGGAAAAGATCAGCCTCAAGGAATTGGCCGTCATCGGCAAGGGGGATACCCTGCTCATCAAGCTGGTCACGGTTTCGGAGAGTGAACCGCTTTTCAACGATTCGGCCACCCTGGCGCTCACGGGAGTGCTCGCGAAGGAGCAGGGATTGATCATCCGGGCCCGATTGGGCAATAAGGTGTTCCTGGATTTCCAGGGACGGATCCAGGACTTCAACCGTCTGACCGGCCGCCTGGGGATCCGCGGGGATGCCGTGCTGCCCCAGGCCTCCGGAGAATTACGCGATGTGAAGGTCCGCGCAAACG
>JALYSE010000102.1 GCA_030854955.1 Fibrobacterota bacterium
GTAGTGGATTGATGGGCAGGGGACGTGACCGGGGGTGGTGTTGCGGGGGGCAATTTGGTCTGAAGGGGTGGAAATGGAGGATTTCCAGGGTTTTTGAAGGGGGTCCTGCTGTTACGGGCCTAGTATATTTATCTTTACCAGGTCATAAAGCCGGTTTTTTAACGGGGCTAGGCGAAAACATGCCAGGTCCGGCTACTTCTTTTTTTGAAAGCATAATACCATCCAAAACACACCTGAACTACCAGTGGAGACAATGGAGAAAGCCACCAAAAGAGGCGGCCGGGTTACGTCGAACTCGCTGAACCGTCCCCTCAAGTCCAAACGCGAAATCCTGATCAACGTCCGCCCCTATGAGAAGCGCATTGCCATTCTTGAGGACGGCCGGTTGGCGGAAATTGTCTACGAGCGCCCGGAAAGCAACCGGTTGGTGGGCAATATTTACAAAGGCGTAGTCAACGCCGTTCTTCCCGGCCTGCAGGCCGCATTTGTGGACATCGGACTGGAAAAAGCCGGCTTTTTGCACGTCGAAGACGTGGCCGGCCGGCCCAACCTGGAAGATTATGACGACGATGACGGCGATGCCCGCCCGGCTCCGCGCCAGGATGAAGGCAAGACCATCGACCAGCTTCTCAAATCCGGCCAGGAAATCCTGGTCCAGGTCACCAAGGAACCCATCAGCACCAAGGGTCCCCGCCTTACCGCCCACCTTTCGTTCGCGGGACGCTTCCTGGTGTGCATGCCGGGCACGGACTTCATCGGCGTCAGCAAGAAGAGCCGGGATCCCCAACAGCGCCGCGGCCTCAAGAAATTAATCCGGGACCTGAAGTCCCCCGAGTGCGGTTATATCGTGCGGACCATCGGTTTGAACGAGAGCGAAAACGAGTTCGGAATCCAGATGAAGCAGTTGGAAGCCAAATGGGAAACCTGTAAGGCCCAATCCGAACTGGTCCAGGGCCCCTCCCTGGTGCATCAGGAGTCGGATTCCAGCGAAACCACCCTGCGTGATTATTTCTCCGAGGACGTGGACGCGGTCTGGATTGACGACAAGTCCGAACACAAGACCGTGGTGAGCTTCCTCAAGGTCCTGTCGGCCAACATGGTGGACAAGGTGAAGCTGTACGAAGGCGACCTCTCCCTTTTCGACCATTTCGGCATCGAAGAAGAATTGGAGAAGACCTTCGCCCGGCGCGTGCAATTGAAACGCGGCGGTTACCTCATCATCGACCAGACCGAAGCGCTGGTGTCCATCGACGTGAACACGGGCGGCAAGGTCCGGGGACGCGACCAGGGCAAGAACATCGTTGAGACCAATATCGACGCGGCCTGGGAAGTGGCGAAGCAGATGCGCCTGCGCGATCTGGGCGGCCTCATCGTGGTCGATTTCATCGACATGGACTCGGAAGAGGACAAAGAGAATGTCGTCCGCGAGTTCAAGAAGGCCATCCGCATCGACAAGTCGCCGGTCTCTTTCTCCAACCTGTCGCAGTTCGGCCTCATGGAAATCACGCGCAAGCGCGTGCGCCCCAATGTGGTCAAGGAACAGAGCAACGTATGCCCCACCTGCAAGGGCGACGGCTACATTCCCTCCATGGAGACGGTCGTTGGCTCCATCGACCGCTGGCTCCGGCGCTTCCGCGCAAAGCGCGGCGAAAAGGAAATCACTATGGCCCTGCACCCTCAGATGATCGCTCATGTCATCGAGAACCGCGGCATCATCGTAAAGTACTGGGAACGCTCTCACAATATCCGCATCCAACTGGTCGAAGATGAGAACTCCAACTTCGCGGAGTTCCGCATCTTCTCCACCGGATCCGGCGACGAAATCACCCAGGCCGCTGCGGAACGATAACAGAAGAAAACAGTCTTAAGCAAAGACCAGGCTTTTGAAGGAAATGTCCATAGCGGGGCGCGATTGCAAATCCGCTCTCTTAGAGCGGGCCGCGATGCGGACATTTACACGGAAGCCAGCGAAAGTGGCGGAATTGGCAGACGCACCAGACTTAGGATCTGGCACTTCGGTGTGGGGGTTCGACTCCCCCCTTTCGCACCAAAAATGAATCTTCCCCGTAAAGGGGAATCAAAAGAGCCGGCAGCAGATGCCCGGCGGGATGTTTAGAAAGGAAGATGCAGTGAAAGCGACTATCAGCGTACCGACCCCTACCGAGCGCGTCCTCGAAATCGAAGTGGAGCGCGAACGCTTCGACAAGATTTTCGACCAGAAGGTCAAGAAATACCGCAAGGAAGTCCGCATCAACGGATTCCGCCCCGGCAACGTGCCCAAGGAAGTCATCGCCAAGCGTTTCAAGGATCCGATCAACGCGGAATCCCTCGAAGCCTTGGTTGAAGAGGTTCTCAAGGAAGCCTGCAAGGAACACAATATCGAGCCTATCGCTCCCGGCCGCATCGACAAGTTGGAAAACGAAGCCGGCAAGCCCATCCTGGTCAAGGCCATACTGGAAGTGGACCCGCCCGTTGATGTCAAGGATTACCAACTGGACATCCCCGTGCACGGCGCCGACATTTCCGACGCCGAAATAATGACCCAGGTGGAAGCCTTGCGCAAGCGCCAGGCCGACGAAACCCCGATCGAGCGCCCCGCCGCCCTCGGCGACGTGGTGGTGGCCCAGTACCTTTCCATTGTCATCGGCGGCGAGGCCAAGCCCCTCCCCCCGCGCCCGGAATTCCGCATGGAACTGGGAACCAGCAGCGTGCCCGCCATGGACCGCGGCCTTCTCGGCGCCTCGGCCGGCGAGGAGCGGACCGTCTCTTTCACCTTCCCCGCCGACTACGCCCAGCCCGATTTCGCCGGCAAGGACTCGGAATACCAGCTCAAGGTCTTGGAAGTGCTGGGAGTCAGCCTCCCCCCTCTGGACGATGAATTGGCGAAAAAATTTAATTTCGAATCCCTGGAAGTCTTCAAGGACAGGATTCGCGAGGACTTGACCAAGCAGTCCCTGCAGAAGGCCAAGGAAGAAGCCTATGAGGAGGCGATGCGCCGCCTGATGGAGACCAACCCGTTCGACATTCCCAAAGCGCGAATCCAGAACTACGTGCGCTACAAGCTGGAACAGCAGGGCCACGTCCACGACAATGACGACCACGGACACGATCACTCCGACCTGGAGCAGGAAGCGGTTTTCAACATCCGCCGCTACCGGCTGCTCGAGGAAATCGCCAAGAAGGAGAAAATCAAACCCACTTCCGAGGAAGTGGATGTGCGCCTTAAGGAGATGGCCGAGCAATACGGCACCGATTTCGAAACCCTCAAGGCTTCCTTGAGGAAAAGCGGAAAGATCATCGATATCCGCGAAGAGTTGAAGTCGGAAAAGACCCTAGACTTCGTGATCGGCTTCAAACGCGATGCGGTTGCGGTTTAAGTTCACCGGTTACTTCCAGGAAACCCACGCGGCGCCTTTCGGGCGCCGTTGTGAGCGCGCACAAAGGGCTGGCTTCTTTCTTGTGCAACGGGTAAAATGGGATATGTATATTACCAACAATTCATTTATCAGCCAGGGAGCATAGGTCGCATGTATATACCTACCGTCATCGAAACCACCGGACGCTCCGAGCGGGTCTATGATATCTATTCCAGGCTCCTCAAGGAACGCATCATCTTCATCGGGTACGAGATCAACGACATGGTGGCCAACACCATCGTCGCCCAAATGCTCTTCCTGGAATATGAGGATCCGGACAAGGATATCCTCCTCTACATCAACAGCCCAGGCGGAGTCGTCACTTCCGGCCTCGCCATCTACGACGTGATCAAGTACGTGAAACCCGATGTCCAGACCATCTGCGTGGGATCCGCCTACTCCATGGGAGCCCTGCTCCTGGCGGCGGGCACCAAGGGCAAGCGTTATATCCTGCCCCACGGCAAGGTCATGCTGCATCAGCCCAGCGGCGGCGCCACGGGACAGTCTTCGGACATCCAGATCCACGCCAAGGAAATCATCAAGACCAAGAAGGAACTGAACGGAATCCTGGCGGAGGCCACCGGCAAGAGCGCGGAACAGATCCAGAAGGACACCGAACGGGATCTGTACATGAACGCGCAAGAGGCCATGGCCTACGGCGTGGTCGATGAAATCTTCAATCCCGGCAACCGGAAGAAGAAGAAAGAAGCGGCATAGGCTTATGGCGAGGACTGGCAATGGCTACGGGTTGATCCGCTGCTCGTTCTGCGGCAAGAACGCGGAGCAGGTGGAAAAGATCATCACGGGACCCTCCGTGCATATCTGCAACGAATGCGTGGCGATGTGCAATGATATCCTGACCGAGGAGTCCCAAAAGGATGTCCAGGTCGCGACCGGGTCCGCCCCCAATGCAACCCCCCTCGACATCAAGCGCCATCTGGACGAGCACATCATCGGGCAGGACGACGCCAAGGTCTCGCTTGCCGTGGCGGTATATAACCATTACAAGCGCATCGCCGCCCGTACCGGCACCGACGGCGTCGAGGTGGAGAAGTCCAACATCCTTTTCCTGGGCCCCACCGGATCCGGCAAGACCCTGCTGGCCCAGACCATCGCCAAGTTCCTCAAGGTCCCCTTCACCATCGTGGACGCCACCATCCTCACCGAGGCCGGCTATGTGGGCGAGGACGTCGAAAACATCATCGTCCGCCTCCTGCAAGCGGCCGATTACGACGTCGAGCTGACCGAGCGCGGCATCGTCTACATTGACGAGATGGACAAGATTTCCCGCAAGAGCGCCAACCCCTCCATCACGCGCGACGTGTCGGGGGAGGGCGTTCAGCAGGGCCTGCTCAAGCTTCTGGAAGGCACGGTGGCCGCCGTCCCGCCCAAAGGCGGACGCAAGCATCCGGAACAGAACCTGATCCAGATCAACACCAAGAACATTCTGTTCATCTGCGGCGGCGCTTTCGAGTCGCTGGACAAGATCATCGAGCGCCGCACCCGCGAAACGAGCATCGGTTTCGGGGCGACCTCCCAGTCCAAGAAGGATCGCAATCTGGGCGCCATCCTGAAGATGGTGGAGCCGGACGACCTCATCCAGTTCGGGCTCATTCCGGAGCTGGTCGGGCGCCTGCCCGTCATCACAGCCTTGGAAGAACTGCCCCGCTCGGCGCTTCTCGATATCCTCACCAAGCCGCGCAACGCCCTGGTAAAGCAATACACCAAGCTTTTCGAGATGGACGAAATCCGACTCAAGTTCCAGCCCGATGCCCTGGAAGCCATAGTCGATCGCGCCATCACGCGTAAGACCGGAGCCCGCGGCCTCCGCTCGGTGATGGAAAGCGCCCTGCTGCCCATCATGTTCGAGCTGCCTTCGCGCACGGACGTGGCCGAATGCGTGGTCACCCGCGAAGTGGTCGAGCACAAAAAAGAGCCGATCCTGATCCTTAAGAAGAACAAGAAGAAGCTCGCCTAGCAAGCCGCTCTCCTGAAGGGCGAGCCGTTGGCGTAAGGGGAATTTTGCTTGATTTAGGGTCCCTAGTACCCCAACCCCAAAATAGCGAGACGCTTTCGCCGGGTCTGGGGGCCCAGCGCTGCGTTGCACCTTCTTGGAATAGTGCTACTATTCCCGCGTCGGCGCGCCTTGCTCTGAACCCCCACCCCTCGCCGCCTTCGTCTCGCTATTTTGGGTGGGATACTAGCCTAACTATCAGGAGCCCTTGATTGGCCAATCCCAAATCCAAAAATCAGCCCGCCCCCCTGGAATCCGCCGCGGCAGCGGCTGAAGCCGCCGAAAAAGCCAAGGCGGCCTCCGCGGAGGAATGGGCCAACCTGCTGGCCGAAGGACTTCCCGTCATTCCCTTGCGGGACATCATCCTCTTTCCGGGCACCGTGACGCCCATCCTGCTCGGCCGACCACAATCGCTTTCGGCCATGATGCGGGCCCTGGAAAGCCCCTCGCAGCTCGCGTTGTTCGCCCTCCAGAAGACGGCATCGGAAGACGACGTCGCCCCCGACACCCTTAAGACCATCGGCGTCGTGGGCCGCATCGCATCTTCCCTGTCGCTGCCCAACAATCTTTCCAAAATCCTGGTCGAGTCTTTGGGCGTGGCCAAGGTGACCAAATGGGAAACCCTTCCCTCCTTGATCAGGGCGGAACTGGAGCCCCTGGTCGCCGCGCCCCTCAAGGAGGAAACCGCACGCCGCCGTATCGAATCCACCCGGGTCATGTTCGCGGAATACCTGTCCCAAAACCCCGACCTGCCCCGCGGAGTGGCCGACCTCATCGATGGGCTTTCGAGTCCCGAGGAGAAGGTGTACGGCATGGCCAGCCACCTGAAGATCCCGGTGGAGCTCAAGCAATTGCTGGTGGAAGAGCCGACCCTGGAGGCCAAGCTCGACATGATCCTGGAGTTCCTGCGCAACGAGGTGGACACGACCATGATGGGCCGGCGCCTGGAGCACGAGGTGCGCGCCGGAATCGCCCAGAGCCAGAGGGAGTATTTCCTCACCGAGCAGCTGCGCAAAATCCAGTTCGAGTTGGGATCCTTCGCGCCGTCCATCAATCATGAGATCAAACAGCTCGAGGATTCGGTCAAGGCCAAGGGCATGCCCGAAAAGGTGCAGTCGCGAGTGATGGCCGAGCTCAAGCGCCTGGAGTACCTGAATCCGTCCTCCCCGGAATACTCCGTGGTGCGTACCTATGTGGATTGGTTCCTGGGTTTGCCCTGGAACAAGTACAACAAGGACAACCTAAGCCTGGCCAACGTCAAGAAGCAGCTCGATCGCGATCACTACGGCCTCAAGCCCGTCAAGGAGCGCATCTTGGAGCACGTGGCCGTCTACAAGCTTTCCAAGCACCACACCACGCCCATCCTCTGCCTGGTGGGCCCTCCCGGCGTGGGCAAGACCTCCCTGGGCAAGTCCATCGCTGCGGCCTTGGGTCGCGAATTTGTGCGCATTTCCCTGGGCGGCGTGCGGGACGAGGCCGAGATCCGCGGACATCGCCGTACCTACATCGGCTCCATGCCCGGTCGCATCGTGCAGGCCCTGAAGAAATCCCAGTCCATGAACCCCGTCATCCTTTTGGATGAAATCGACAAGATGGGCAGCGATTTCCGCGGCGACCCGGCCTCGGCGCTGCTCGAAGTGCTGGACCCGGAACAGAATAAGGAATTCATCGATCATTTCATGGAGATCGGTATCGACCTCTCCCAGGTCTTCTTCGTCACCACGGCCAACGTGGAAGAGCAGATCCCGGCCCCGCTGCACGATCGCCTTGAGGTGATCCGCATCTCGGGTTACTTCGACAGCGAGAAGCTGGAGATTGCCAAGGGCTATCTGGTGCCCAAGATCAAAGCGTCCTCGGGCCTGGAAAACGGCCAGATGGAACTGGCCGATCCCGTGCTCTCGACCCTGATCCGGCGCTACACCCGTGAGGCCGGCGTGCGCCAGTTGTCCCGGCAGATCGCCAAGATCGCCCGCAAGCGCGCCCGTGAAGTGGTGGACATCCAGGATCGGAAGGTTCCGGCCGCCAAGGGCAAGGCCGCAGCCGCGAAGGTCGCAAAGGCCTTGAGGGCGGCAGGCAAATCCGGCGCGAAAGCCAATGCCGGCGGCATCCCTCCCATCTCCCGGGAAAACCTCATCGATTACCTGGGCGTCCCCATCCGTCAGGAGCGCATGGTTCCGGAATCGACCAGTCCGGGAATGGTCACGGGCCTGGCCTGGACTCCCGTGGGCGGCGAGATCCTGCGCGTGGAATGCATCTTGCTCTCCGGCAAAGGCCGCCTGCACCTGACCGGCCATCTGGGCGATGTCATGAAGGAGTCGGCGCAAATCGCCCTCACCCTGGTGCGCGAACGCGCCCGGCGCTACGGCGTCGATCCGGAAGTCTTCCACAAGACCGACATCCATCTCCACGTTCCCGAAGGATCCATCCCCAAGGACGGCCCTTCCGCCGGCGTCGCCATGACCCTGGCCCTGGTCTCGGCCATGACCCGGCAAAAAGTGAATCCCAAGATCGCCTTTACGGGCGAGGTCTCCCTGGTCGGCAAGATCCACGCCATCGGGGGCCTGCCCGAGAAGTCCCTGGCGGCCCTGCAGGCCGGTGTCGTCCATGTGATGGTCCCGGCGGAGAACAATCCCGAGGTCCGCGAGTTGCCTCCGGAGGCCAAGAAGGGCCTGAAGATCACCCACGTGGATCATATCGACGAGGTGTTAGCCGCGCTGTTCAAGGCCGCAGCCAAGCCTGCCGCAGCCAAACCCACCTCCATGAAACCCGCTTCCGCCAAATCCGCAGCCAAGCCAGAGGCCGAACCCGTCCCGGCGGCGCGCGGGGCCCGCAGGAAACCCCGGTAACCCCGTACCGTCCACGCTACCCCCATGAGCACACTTAAAGAAAACCTGTTGGCCGTGGATGGGCGCATCCGGGCGGCCTGCGCCCGCGCGGGACGCGATCCCGTGGATGTGCGCCTCATCTGGGTGAGTAAGAACCATCCCCGCGATCGTCTGGTGGAGGCCATGGGATTGGGTGCGCGCATCTTCGGCGAGAACCGAGTCCAGGAAGTATTGGAGAAATTCCCTCTGCCCGCCCCCGAGAGTTACGCGCCGGATACCCGTCCGCCCGCCCTCCACTTCATCGGCCGGATGCAGAAGAATAAGATCCGCAAAGTCCTGCCCCTGGCCGCGGCCATTCATTCCATCGATTCCCTGGATTTACTGGCGGCGGTGGACCGGGTTTCCGGGGAAATCGGCGTCCGCACCGACCTATTCCTCCAAGTGAACACATCCCGGGAACCGGCGAAGGGAGGCTTCGAGCCGGAGACCTTGCTTTCCACTCTTGGCGCCCTGCCGTCCCTGCCCCATGTGCGGCTGGTCGGCCTGATGACCATTGGCCCCTTGGAAACCGCGTCCGGCGAACCGGCCGGCCCGGAAGAGGCCCGGCGCTGCTTTAGGGAGCTGGCGGCCATGCTGGAAGCCGCCCGGGCCCAGTCCGCCTACGGAGGCCCCGTCCCCCTGGGGCAGCTCAAGGATCTGGCCTGGCTTTCCATGGGCATGACGGGAGATTTCGAGGTGGCCATCGAAGAGGGCGCCCATTTCGTGAGGATTGGGACGGGCCTGTTCGGCGCGCGTCCGCTTCCGCTGACCTCCGCCTAGCCGGTCGGCGGGCCGGGGGGCCTAAGGAACCAGGCGGGAGAGGATGTCCGCGTATTCGGAGAAGGTGAACAGCGTCGACCTTTTTTTGGACGCGACATCCCAATATTCCACGGATACCACTTCCACCTTGAGCAGGACCAAATCAGGATCTTCCAGTCCTTGGGGGAACCAGATTTCCATTCCGGGTTGCCAAAGCTGTTCCGCTTTGGATCGGTCCGCCACCAAGCGCCCCACTCCCGCCACGGAGACGAACATTCCCCTTTCCTCCGAAACGTAGGCGAGATTGACGCGCGAATGGAGTTCGACTTCCCGCGCCTTGAGGGAGGACCTTCCGGTGAAGAACCAGAGGACGCCCGCTTCCGAAACATCAAGCGTGGTCATGGGTCTGGAATGAAGGGTGCCGTCCTTGTTCTCGGTGGTCAACATCGCGAATCCGACGTCCCGGATTTTCTCGAGCAGATCGGGCCAATGACCGGGTTTTCCTTCATGGGTTTCCATATTGTCTCCAGGGTAAGGATATGGGGAAAACGCTCCCCTCTCATCAATAACTGAAACGGCGGAGCCGGGAGCCAGGCCACAATTCAAAGTATCTCGGCCCGAAAAAGCCTGAAACCGAACCGAGCCTGAGGTCCCGGGGCCCCCCAGGCCCGCCTCCACCAGGATTAACTAAATTTAGGGTACCACCGGGTAGGGAGACTGCATGATTACACCCCTCGACATCAAAAAGCACGAATTCGGAACCCGGTTCAAAGGCTATGACACGGACGAGGTGCGCGCCCTGCTCGAATCCATCGCCAAGGATTTCGAGGAAATGACCCGCCAGAATATCCAGCTTTCCGAGCGCCTCAAGATTGCCGAGGAGCGGCTCAATCACTACCGCCTTATTGAAAAGACCCTTCAGGACGCCGTAATCACCATTCAGAACACCCTGGAGGAAAAGCGCAAGGTAGCCCAGCAGGAGGCGGAGGCCATCATCACCGACGCCCGCCAGAAGGCCGCGGACGAGATGATGGGTTCGCGCGAACATGTGGCCGAACTCAAGGCCGAGATCTACATGCTTGAGAACCAGAAGATGCAGTTCTTCGCCCGCTTCCGCAACCTCCTCCGCAGCCAGGCGCAGATCCTGGAAGCCATGATGGAAACCGAAGAAAAGGAGATGCCGCCCCGTCCCGCCGACGCTCCGACGCCTCAAAAAACCCCCGCAGCCCATCCGACTGAAACACGTTGGGCCCGCAAGGGCTGACCGGAAATTTCCGCCATTTAATATCTTTCCGACACGATTCATTTTCGATCAGTGAAGGAAGGTTGTTTACATGTCTCAGATTGCTGCCAGCAAGGGGTCAAAGCTCATCAAAACTTTGGGCATCATCACTCTTATCGGCGTCATCATCGCCGTCGGACGCATTGTTCTCAAGGTGTTCAACGAGAAGAACGGTAAACCGGAAGACGATCATAACGGGGTCTGAAGCTTCCGTACTTGTTCTGGAACCGTCCTGTCGCGCGCTTCAAGCGGGAATGGGTCGCCCCCGCCATGGCTTTGGTCTTTAGTTTAACTTTTGACCATCAAGATAAAGAGTGTCGGGACAAAAGTCCTGTCCTCCAACCCAAGATACGGTTCCATTTTCGACTTTAACTGAATTAAATATTTCCTTATTCTTCAATTCTTTAAATATTCCCTTTTCCAAATAGGGTTTGACGTCAAATGTTCTTCGCTCTTTATTAGCGAATAAGATTTCAATCGTATAGTTTGTTTTTGGTTTGACTTCTATTACTCTTGGATTCATTTCATTACCTATTTCAAAGGGTCAATCTTGAAAACGGATTCGCCTTTGGAGGCAAGCTCCCAGTCTGCAAGTAACTCATCCCTATGAATTTCGATCCATGCTTGGACTATTCTCCTCCTTACAATCATAATCTATTTTTACAACCGAATCTTGTCTCGGCATTCCCGACTAATTTTTTATCGATCTTAGAGGTAGTTTTCCGGATAAAGAGTGTCCAAATGCCTCCACAGCCACACGCTCGGCAGCGGCCACCTCCTCATCGGTCATCCACTGGAATTGGGCTGTCCGTTTAGCCTTAGAGAGATGCCCCTGATTTTGATGCACGCAACGAAGGAATAGATCCAAGTCCTGATCGGGCCAATCGAGCATTTCATTTAGGGATGCATACGTATCACTACGATGACCTGTATAGGCTGACGGGGGTGGACTATCCGGAGGGGCGGACGCAGGAGTGGGACAATGATGGGTCCGGCCGCGCGTGGCAATGCGCGGATGACTTTGGTGCAGCTTTCAGAAAAGACCGGCATTGCGGTATCCCATCTCTCCGCCATGGGAACGGGAAGCGCGGCATCGGCAAGGTTACGGCCCAGACCGGGAGTGGTCGAAGGACAAGTCCTGGTTGATGCCCCTTCCGCAAGAGGATGTGTGCCAGGCCCTTCCACGGTGTCTCCTCGCGCGGCCAAGTCGTCATTCCCAACCATATTCGCAAGGAAATGGGTCTTGAAGAAGGGACTAAGCTTATGGTCTTCAGCGACGGGGTTAATCTGCTCATGAAACCCATCATGCCGCCAAGCGCCCAATCCTTCAAGAAGCTGATCCAGGAGAGCCACCGCTACGCTAAAGAAGCGGGTCTGAAAAAGAGCGAAGTAGAGGAAGCTATCAAGAAAGTCCGGCGCCGTGCTCGTCGTCCTTGATACAAACGTTGTTGTATCTGGAGCGATGTGGCGAGGAAATCCCGGTATCATTTTGAATGCTTGGGCGGATAACCACTTCGAGGCGGTGGCCAGTCTTGAGATCCTCGAGGAGTACGAAGAGGCCCTTCGGCCTGACCCTTCGGGAGCGGATCCACCTGGTTGAGCCCGTGCGAAAAGTTGAGATCTGCCGCGATCGGGATGATGACAAGTTCCTGAGGTGTGCCTTGGCTGCGGATGCGTAGTTCCTGGTCAGCGGCGACAAGGATCTGGGTGTCCTTGAATGGATCGGGACCACCCTGATCGTGACTCTTGGGCAGTTCGTTCGAGAATACCTGAAAAAGATCTGAACCCAGCGAATCCTCCCGGGTGGGGTGGCGCGCGGAGGGCCCGGGGTAGAGGCCGTCCGAAGGGCAGTCGCGTACCTGGAACCGGCCAGTTGGCAAAATGCCCGTTACGCGAAGGACTGAAAGGATCTGGACCGGCATCCGCCGGTTCGCGTAACGGGCATTATGGCAAGGACCCAAGCCAAGGGCTTGGGGACGGACTGCCCGGCCGGGACCTGGGGGGTGAGGTGCGGGGAGCGCGGAGCGCCGAACACCCCGGACACGTCAGTGGCCCCGCGTGGTGAGCTGTCCCCCTGGTTCCGGACACAACCTTCAGGTAGATTTGCCTGAGAATGGAGTCCAATGTCAAACGAAAAAAGACGAGCATTTGATGGGAAGTTCAAGGAACGATCCGTGGCCTTGGCCAAGGAAAGGAAAAACGTGGCCCAGGCAGCCCGGGAGCTGGAGATCAGCGCCAGCGTGCTGAGAACCTGGATCGCGGCCGCCGAGACCGCTGACGCCAGGGGAAAGGGTCTCGCCGGGGCTTTGGAGGAAAGGCTTGAGACAGAGCGTCTCCGCAAGCGGCTGGCCGAAGCCGAGGAGGAGCTTGAGATAATAAAAAAAGCGACGGCGTATTTCGCACGAGAGAGGCTCGGGAGAAATACGCCTGGATCGAAAAAATGAAGACGGAGCATTCGATCGAACTCATGTGCCGGGCCCTCAAAGTCAGCCGCTCGGGATTCTACGAGTGGCGAGGACGACCAATCCCTAAAAAAGCCGAGCGAATCGAGCTTCGTGACCATATAGAGCGGGTGTTCCGGGACAGCCGGAAGACCTATGGCCACCGCTCCATTCGGGACGCTTTGATCAAGGAGGGCCTGCATGCAGGCAGGAAGTTGATCTTGCGATTGATGACGGAAATGGCCCTGATACCAGCACCTTGGAAGCCATCGCCTTATGCCATTCTCAAAAAGGCGAGCGAGCCAAAGGTGTGCGAGCACCTGCTTCAGCGGAACTTCTCGCCACCAGGTCCGAACCGAGTTTGGACCAGCGACATAACCTACATCTGGACCCAAATGGGGTGGGTTTATTTGGCGGTGGTAATGGATTTGTTTTCGAGGAAGGTGATCGGTTGGTCGGTGTCGGACAAGCCGGATACGGCGCTGGTGATATCGGCCCTTTCGCAAGCGCTGGTGACCCGGAGTTATCTTCGAGGCAAACTCATGTTCCATTCGGACCAGGGATGCCAATACACGTCTCATGAGCTGTGCCGGTTCCTTCGTGAACGAGGCATTGTTCAATCGATGAGCCGGCGGGGCCAGTGCTGGGACAATGCCCCCAATGAGAGCTTCTTCAGGACCATGAAAATGGAGACAGGTATAGCGAAAGCCCGTTTACCAGGACCAGTGGAGGTCGAATCGGTGCTCTTTGATTGGATTGAGACCTGGTACAATGTGCTTCGAAGGCATACATTTATCGGCTACTGCTGCCCGGCCGAATACGAAGCGAGGTGGGCGGTATAATCTGTCCGGATCAGAGGGAACAGTTCATTCTCACAAGAGCTGCTGCAATAGCGGGCAAACTCACCGGATACACAAGACATGGAATAAATCAAGCCCTATCAAGAGAGGGGCGAGGCGTACACCCGAAGGCGATTTTAGATGCTGTTCGCAATCCGGTCAATGTTATTCAACAAGCTGGTGGAAAGGTCAAATATGTTGGCAAAGACGCGACGGTAATTTTAAACCAAGAAGGTCAGGTCATAACAACTTACGGCCAACCTCGTGGTCCTTGAGAAGAGGGCGTGATACATTATGAGGGTCTTTAGGATTAAAGAAGGCGATCTTCAATTTATGATTGAGCATTTTACAGCCTCAGACATGAAGGATCTGTTGATAAAAGCTAGAGATAAGGGGCGAACCAAGGTAAGAGAGCAGAATGCTGCTGGCCCATATGAGATTGCTTTTTCAAATGAGGATGCAGCACTTATTATTGATCAGCTTTCCGACCTTTTTGTTCAAATAGGCCTCAAGGAAAATGACGAGCCAAACCCAACAGGTCTTTACATCGAAGAGTTAATAGATGTTTTTAATTCGGCGGGATAGTTGGGCCATTGAGTCGGCAGCTTTCTGCTTCGGATGCGTTCGGCAGCCTACACGTAAATTTCGAATTCTTCGGGTGTAAGGTGCGCCTGGCGCAGCACGCTGCGCAGGGTTCCCAGCGCTACCTCCTTATGCATTGGGACCACGCAGCCGACGGCACCTTCCGGCGTTACCTTCTTCAAGATCACGTGGCTGCCCTTCTGCCGGACCTGCTCGAAGCCCATCCGCTCCAATGCCTTGATAATCTCCTCGCCGGATAACCTGGGCAATCGGGTCATAGCTGGGCTTCGAAGGTGGTGAGGAAGGCCCGTCCGACGGGGCCGTGTTGCGGGAACTCTTCCAGGTAAAGCTCGGTCGCCTCTTTGAGGTTAGTCAAGGCTTCCTCGATGCTGTGTCCCTGGCTGGCCGTGCCCACTTCGGGGCACTCGGCCACGAACAGATCGTCTTCCTGGTGAATGATGGCGGTCAAGGTGGTGGTGTGCATACTCTCTTTCATTCGTTAGGCGGCCAACTGTTCCATTTTCAAAAGCATGTCGATATAATCCTGCAGGGACTTCTGGGCCTTCGGAGATAGCTTTCGAACTTTTTCAAAGCGTTTTTGCAAAGGTCGGGGTAGGGGGATTTCCTCGGTCCCGCTTTCATTGGTATCGAGAAGGAGTTTCCGCCGGGGCACCTCCAAGGCCTGAGCGATGGCGGTCAGGGCCTCCAAGGAGATGTCGGTAGCCTCATTCTCATAATAGGAGACGACCCGCTGGGAGACTCCCATCTTCTTGCCCATCTCCGTTTGCGTCATTCCCTTTTTCTTACGCAAAGAGACGATGTATTCCCGGACGGCGGCCACGGCCTCAGGGTCGATGGTGGGGATGGCTTTGTTCCGCATGGAATAAATATACAGGGGGGGTTGCGAAAATATACGCTCAAGGGTATATTTAAAATATACTATCTAGCGTATACAAAAAACTGCTAAATAGTGCTTGACGCTTTTTCGCGAAAGGAGGCTTTGGATGGTATACGAGGTGGAGACCGGAGACGTGTTCCGGGCGGCCTACCTGGTCAGCCGAGGCGGGCGGGTCATCAAGGCCATTGTCCAGGGCGGCGACCACGTGGTCCTGACCCTCTCGGGCGAGGACCTGGATCACGAGGACCTGCGCTACCGCACGGCGGCGGGGATGGTCGAGCCCCTGCGGCTCAAGGAGAACCTGAACCGCCTGCGGGACCTGGTGAAGAAGACGCTGCGCGATGCTGAAAACCACGACAGGAGAATCTCCCATGCCGCGCATCCCCGAGGCTGAACTGGCCCGCCTCAAGGCGGATATCGACCTTACCGCCCTCATCCGCGCCAAGGGGATCGAGCTCAAGCCCCACGGTAGTGCCGACCTCATCGGCCGCTGCCCCTTCCACGACGACAAGACGCCCTCCCTGGTGGTGACCCCCAGCAAGAGCCTTTGGCATTGCATGGGCGCGTGCCAGGTGGGCGGCGACGTGGTGAGCTGGGTCATGAAGGCCGACGGCGTGTCCTTCCGCCACGCCGTGGAACTCCTGAAGGACGGCAATGCGGGAGCACTGTTGTCTTCGGACAAGCTCGTCAAGGT
>JALYSE010000307.1 GCA_030854955.1 Fibrobacterota bacterium
CTCTAGGAGCGAGATCGAAAGATCCGTGAATCCGTTGATCGCGGTGAGGAGATTATTGAAATCATGGGCGATGCCTCCGGCCAGCTTCCCGATGGATTCCATCTTCTGGGTCTGCTGGAGCTGGGCTTCGGTACGCTTCAAGGTCTCTTCCGCTCGCTTGCGTTCCGTCATGTCCCGGGCCACGATGGCAATACAAATCGGAGCGCGGGAATCCGGGTCCCGCACGAGGAACAGGGAAAGGATCACATGCAGGATCCGCCCGTCCCGACGATCCACGAACTCGACTTCCCCTTCCCACATTTCCTTGGCGGGGAGTACTTTGGCCGTAAGATCTTCCATCGTATGGCGGAAATGTTCGCTTACGAAATCCCCAAGGGACAATCCGGAGATGGGTTCGGTATCTCCCCACCCGATGAGTCGCCTTCCCTGGGGATTCAGGTAGAACAATCCGCCTTCCAGGTTGGACATGCCGATGAACTCCCCGCTGTTCTCGACCAGGGCTACGAATTTTCTGCGTTCCTCCTGCTCCCGCCGCGCATTGGCTTGTTCCATCTCCGCATTGCGCAGCGCCGCTTCAAGGGTGCGACGCATTCCTTCCAGCGTGGCCGACATGCGGTTCGCCGTCCCCACGGCATTGAGCGCCATGGTCTTTTCCGCGGCAGCCAGCCGCAAGGTGGCTTCCGATTTAAGGATTTTTGAGATCCAAGGGATCCATTGTGCCATTTCCCCGCACACCGCATCGGAACATTCCCCGCCGATGAGGCAAACGGCGGTACCATCCGGGGCGGCGAGAATCGCGACCTGCTTCATGTCCCCTTCATCCGGGTAGGGCAGTTTCGTGCGGTAGGGACAGGCAGAAGTCGATGCGGCTCGGACCCCGCCCTGCCATAAAGCGGCGCCGGGAAGTCGGGGTCGGAAAGAAGCGGCCGGGAGGGAAAGCCCCACTTCGGGATCGGGCACCAATATGAGAATATTCTCGACCCCTAACGCTTCGGAAAGCCAGGTTTGGGCTTCCGCGCAAGTGGCTGGATCGAGGAGGGCCAAAAGGAGGCCGCCCAACGCTGGTCTGGGTGGGTTCATTCAGGAATAACGCATACGACGGCGGTGCAATTGTGGAAACCGTTGAACTGGCCATCCACGCGGGCGATTTGGCCGTAGGTATTGCAGCCGACGTACGGAATATGTCCCAGCGCATCGGAGAGGGCATCCAACTCGTTGCCAAATGCCTTGCCCATCTTGAGGCGCGTCGCGACGCAATCGAAGAAGATGGCGGCCTTGGGTTTGGCTCCCCGCAGACCGTCCAGCGCGGTCGTCGCAGCCTTGCATGCCGCTTCGGTTGTTGATTCCTCCGTCGAAGACATGATCCGGATCGTGGCTCCTTCCGGCACTTCGGCGGCGCAGACCACCGACCCGTCCGCTTCCAGTTTCAGGGGAACCCTGAGTTTCATCCCATGCGCGGTTTGGATTCCGATGATGTTGTGGAGGAAGAAGGGCAGGGGGTTTTCCAAATCGAAAGGCTGTCCGGTTTCCTTCGCGAAATTCCGGAAGACTTCCACGGCGGGCGAAGCGTTCAGGGTTATCAAGCGTGCGCCCGAAGCCTGGGTCACGCGCATGGGGGGGGTCGCGGGCATCCATCCGTGGGAAATCCCGATCCCGATCGGCTTCTTGGAACAGATTTCCAGGGCGACCACGGCCTTGGAAAAGGATTCACATCCGCGGAACACTTCGGTGCTCTCGAACTTGGCGTCGTCGCCAGCCCCCCCACCAAAAATCTGATATACAGCCCCGGTTTTCTGGTTCAGGATATCGATCATTTCCTGGGCCTGGCCCGCCAAGGCGTCGGTCAACACCAACAGAGTGCGGAAAGGAAAGGCATAGTCGCCGCCGCACGTGAGTCCGGAGATCAGTTCATCGATGGCCGCCTCGGGATCCCGGTCGATATTGCGCCCTAACCCGATGGAAAAGCGCATTTCGTCCGATCGGATAGCCAGAGCCGAAATCGATCCCGTGCCAATGGCTCCTTGGATGAACTCGCCAGCGCAGGTGCATCCTACAATGTGCGTGGCCTCCGTGGAGGCCTGCAGGGCCGCCAGCAGGCCTTGGGGCTGGAAACGGCTTGAAGAGAACACCAGAACCATATCCGGGGATTGGTTGCCCAGTTTCCCCTTCAGCTCCTTTCCCAGGAAGGTTCCGGCCTCACTGGAATCTTCCAATGCTGTGTGGGCGAACGAGAATTCAGTCATGAGAGGGTCCTTTTATTGGGCTCAAGCGTTTTTCCGCTGCTTGAGCGTTCTGATTTTTTCCAACAATTCGGGTGCTGAAAAGGGTTTTTGGAGGAATTCGGTATCCCCTCCCAAGACGGTTTGGACGTTTTCATCCATGGTATATCCCGAGATGAAGAGGGTGCGCAACCCGGGCCGCTTAGTCCGCAAGCTACGGCACAGTTCGGGGCCGCGTATGCCTTTCATGACCACATCGGTGATGAGCAAATCAAAAGCCGCCCCCGATTCCGCCAGGGAGAGAGCCACCGCTGCGTCCGAAGCCTTGATTACCACGAAACCATCGCGCTCCAGAATGGTGGCCAGATAGAACAGAACGGTTTCTTCGTCCTCGACCAATAGCACTCTGCCGCGCGACTCGGCCGGATTGCCTTCTGCGTCGGGAGCCAGAATTTCCCGCGCTGAAGTTATCGAGGGCGGTAGGTAAATGGTGAATGCCGAGCCCTTCCCAGGAAGGACACGGATGCCCTCAAGGAGAATATCCTTGAATTCCCGGCTCCCGGACTCCAATAAGGGAGTGGATTCGGGGAGGGAGGTTTCAGGTGTTTTAGGTTGCATATACGACGAATTCCTGCCTTTACCGCGCTAAAATAAGGTTCCAGCGGAGGTTCGCAAGCAATAAGTTGATTTTTCTTAAATTTATCCACCGCCCCTCACGAGGAAAATCAACTTCAAAAGAGGAAAGATGGTACACCCGCCAGGATTCGAACCTGGGACCAACGGTTTAGAAAACCGCTGCTCTATCCACTGAGCTACGGGTGCTCGAATCTGTCGCATCCAAAATGCGATTCCCACGTGGAGGCCCAAAAGGTATCAAGCGCCGCCCGCCCTTGCAAGCCAGTTGACCTCCTTCGATTTCTCCAATCAGCTCCCCAAATTGAAAAGGGAGCTCCCCACGGGGCCCCCTTCCTGGCACATCCTAAGGACCCCTCTCACGGGTCCGGAAATACTCCCATCCTCCTTACCCGCGCCCCGATGCGCCGGCCAACGCCTCAATGGCCCGGCTGGCTCCAGTATCCCCAATCGAGGGAGGTCCGCCCGGCCTGCAGATCCGACAGAGTCCGCAGCAGGGAATTCTCGCACTTCTTCAGGAATTGCAGGCGGGTTTCGTGCAGAGAGCACTCCTTCCGCACCACGAAGATTTCCTTCTCGGTTTCGATGAGATTGCAGACAAAGGGGTTGGGAAGCCATTGGGAAAAATGCCCCACCAGGCCTTCCATGGTGGTGAACGCGAACTGCACCGGGCTCCCTGGGGCCGGAATGAGACTGGAGATATCATGTCCTGTACTCAGGGTATCCGGATGCGCCCTTGGGGCCGGAAAGAGCCTTACCTGATCCATCATAATGCGAGTATCGGGGTCGGCGGAAAAAGCCGTCAAGACAGGGAAAGGTCAAGTCCCGGTCTCCAAGCTCAAAGGGCCCTAAAAACACCGGTCCCTAAATTATTATATTTCTTGGGTTGCCCCTCCAGTCGACGTCGTCGCCTGGAACCAGGCAGGTAAGAGTGAATCCGGGCTTGCGCCCGATCCGGCTCCAGCAGTCCAATTTTAAGGAAAAACAATGAATTTCAATGTCCAAGACCTGATGTTCTTCTTGCCGATGATCGCGATCATCTATTTCATGATCTTCCTGCCCAAGAAGAAGGAACAACAGGCCCTGAACAAGATGATGGCGGCCCTCAAGAAGGGCGACCGTGTCCTGACCAATTCCGGAATGTACGGCGAAGTGTCCGCCATCAAGGATAATATCATCACCTTGAAGTTTCACGATGGCATGCGCATCGACTTCAACAAGACCGCCATTTCGCGCGCGATCGAGGAAAAAACGGAAGTCAAGGCTTGAGCAACACCCAAGCCGTGGCTTCGAAGAGGAATTCGACCATGGTTCTCCCAATCTATCTTTATGGACAGAAAGTTCTGCGCAAGCGCGCGCAGGGGGTCGCCAAAGTCACCCCTGAGCTGACCAAGCTTGCCGAGGACATGCTCGAGACCATGTACAAGTCCGCCGGCATCGGTTTGGCCGCCCCCCAGGTGGGGCACTCCATCCGCCTCATTGTCGTCGACATCGCGGGCGAAGAGGAAGAGAAGAAACCCTATTTCATGTTCAACCCCGTGATCACCCTGCCCAAGGGTAATTGCACGGCCGAAGAAGGCTGTCTCTCGG
>JALYSE010000103.1 GCA_030854955.1 Fibrobacterota bacterium
CGCCTGGGTTTCACCCGCATGAGCATCGGAATCCAGAGTTTCCATGCCGATGAACTGACGCGACTCGGGAGGGTGCATACTCCGGAAACGGCCGGGCTTGCCCTGCAAACCGTGGGCGCGGACGGCCGTTTCCAATTCAGCGGCGATCTCATCTTCGGGGTCCCGGGCCAAACGGAAGCATCTTTTCTGGCGAGCCTGTCCGCCTTGCTGGATTATAATCCCGACCATGTCTCCTTCTACGGCCTGACCATCGAAGAGGGGACCGAATTCGCGCGCCAAAAGGCTTCGGGCGCCCTGACCATGCTCGAGGACGGGGTTTACAATGGCATGTACACGGCCGGCGTGGAACTGCTCCGCAGCCGCGGATACGAGCGTTACGAAGTCTCCAATTTTTCCAAGCCGGGTCGTCCCAGCCTGCACAACCAGGGGTATTGGAATTCCGTGGAATATCTTTCATTCGGGCCCGGGGCTCACAGTTACTTCGCCGGCAAGCGTACTGTATCACCCCGGTCCTTCGAGGGATATCTGGAATGGGGGTCGCGAGCTTTCGACCGCGCCTCTTGCGTCGAAGAATTTCTCACCACCGACAACCTGGTTTCCGAGGCTGTGCTGTTGGGTCTGCGACAGGCATCCGGCGTCGATTTGGAGCGGTTGCACGCTCTGAGCTTCGAATTGCCCGAAACCGTGCTGCGCAAATGGGAGAAGGTTGGAATGATGGCCCTTGAACCGGGCAGGATACGGTTGGTCGGCGAAGGCTGGCTGTTCCTGGACGAGATCGGATCGGATCTCCTCGCCCGGGGAATCCCCAAAACCGTTTCCCTCTAGGAAATGCTGCCTTCTTGGGGTTGCTTCCGCCTAGGTTTCGCGCATGCTTGCCTCAAGCTTCACATATCAGCTTGGGCGTATAGTCCAGGTAGTCGCACGAAACTAGGTGGTAGACAACCCCCTGCGAATCCCCGAACGACTGCATACTTTTCTTGACGGAGTGAAGGTGGCCGAAGATCACGTGCTTGGCTTCCGCCTGCGCGTACAAGGCGGAGGCGCGGGATGGCTTCAGCAGATGATCCAGGGGCGGATAATGGCTCAGACCGATGCGTATGCCGGAGATGCCGGTGGGTATGGAGTCCACGGACAGCTTGAGCCGCATGAGCTCGCGATCGTAAATGCGCTCCTGCTCCTTGAGATCGCCGCCGCTTTTCACCCCAGGGATGGCGCCCTTTTTGGGATCCCATTCGATGAGGTCGAAAACGGTGTATTCCTCGGTGTCCCACATACGCGATCCGAAGAAAACGTAGGGCCCGACCTTCACATGATTATTTTGGATGAAGGAGATGCTCGGATGCAGTTCGCGTTCCAGCACCGTGGAGGAGGGCCACCAGATATCATGGTTCCCGCGCAGGATGACCTTGCGGCCGGGCAGTTCCCCGATCCAATTGAGATCGTGCTGGGCGGCTTCGAATTTTTTCGCCCAGCTGATGTCACCGGTCACGGCCACCACATCGTCCTTGGAAACCAGGCGTTCCCAATTGGCCTTGATCTTGTCCGGGTGGCGCACCCATTCCGGACCAAAACGGTCCATGGATTTTCCGGGTACGCCGAAGGAGAGATGAGGATCGGAAAGGGCAAAAAGCTTCATATATGAAAGGTATATTTCCCCAAAATAAAACAAGTCGGACGATATAGGTAATAATTACCAAGTTACCTGGAACCAGATTCCCATCTCCGTCTTAGGCCGGGTCGGGAGAGGATTGTTTTCACGGAAATCCGTTAGATCCCGGATTTTTTCGGAATCCGTCAGGATCCGGCTTGGCCGGAGTCCCGGATTCCGGGGCCTCGGCTGAGTACTCGACCGCCGCAGCCCTTCCACCTTGCTACCTTCTGTCCGGGGCCCCGCCGCTTGGACGGCTAACCCCGCATTCATGGGACCCAGACAGCCAACCACCTTTCCGAACCGCATGGTCTTCCATGTCGACATGGACGCGTTCTTTGCCGCCGTGGAACAATTCGAGAATCCCGTCTTGCGTGGCAAGCCCGTGATCGTGGGAGGAGTGGATTCCAACCGGGGCGTGGTTTCCTCGGCTTCCTATGAGGCCAGGGCCTTCGGTGTTCACTCGGCAATGCCGATCATGCAGGCGCGCAAACGCTGTCCCCACGGCATTTACCTACCGGGAAGACATTCGCTTTACGGCGACTATTCCCGGCGACTGATGGACGTGCTTTCTGAGTTCAGTCCCACCCTGGAGCAGGTCTCGGTGGACGAAGCGTTCATGGATATGACGGGAACGGAAGGGCTGTTCGGGGACGCTGAGGAATCGGGCCGCAAGCTCAAGGCCGCCATCGCCAGGAACCTGGGTCTCACGGCATCGGTGGGCGTGGCGGAAAACAAGTTCCTGGCGAAGTTGGCATCCGACGCGAAGAAGCCGGACGGCATCGTGGTCGTGAAGCCGGGTGAAGCCCAGGCATTCCTTGACCCCATGTCTGTGGATCGGTTGTGGGGGGTGGGGAAGAAGACCGTACTGGAGCTGCACCGGGTGGGCTTCTACACCATTGCCCAGTTGCGCGAGCAGACCCTGGTAACCCTGGAGGGATATTTCGGGGCGAATTTCGCCCAGCATCTCCATGCCCTGGTGCGCGGCGAGGACGACCGTGAGATCATCACGGAGTGGCAGGAGAAAAGCATCTCCCACGAACGGACCTATGAAACCGACAGTTCGGACTCGGACATGCTTACCGCGACCATTCTGGATTTCTCCGAACGCGTCGCGCGTCGCGCGCGCAAGGAAGGCTTGGCCGGCCGGACGGTAACCTTCGTGTGGCGCAATCCGGATTTTTCCAGGCAGTCACATGCGCGCTCCCTCCCCGATCCCACTCATTCGAGCCAGGTGATCTACGGGGCCGCAATGGATCTGTTCCGCGAAGTGGCAAAACTCCGATCCGCGTCACAAGGCGGCCAAGCCCAGGCCTCCAGGGCCAGTGCCGCAAGGGCCGCGCGCAAGTTCCGCCTAATCGGCGTCCGCTTATCGAACTTCTCCCAGGACTCCCAACAACAGACCCTTTTTCAAAACCCCA
Source organism: Fibrobacterota bacterium (assembly GCA_030854955.1). Classification (GTDB taxonomy): domain Bacteria; phylum Fibrobacterota; class Fibrobacteria; order UBA11236; family UBA11236; genus Chersky-265. Next base: position 3,070 of record JALYSE010000103.1, read on the forward strand.
AATCGGCCTCCAACCTGGACGCGGCCATGGACGCCGTGCGCAACCGTTTCGGGGAAAGCGCCATCCGACGCGCCCGTCTCACCAATGCCGAGGATGGAGACTAACGTTATCGCTCGCGCAAAAAAATACCCTGTCCCCGTCCCGGTTCCCATTTGGAGCCGGATTCGCCGCGCGAAGAAATGGATTTCGGTTTATTTTTTATCTTCCGTCGGTTACTTTACGGGGACCCGGAACACCAGGCTTACGGGACGATTTTTTGAGAAAGGCGGATGATGAAAACGGAAACCATTGAGGGACAGCAGACGGCCGTCCGCGGCATCGGTTCGATGGAAGGTAAGGGGAAATGGCTGGCGCTCTCGGCCGCGTTCCTCGGTTGGATGTTCGACGGTTTCGAAATGGGACTGTTTCCCCTGGTGGCCCGTCCGGCCATGCAGGATCTGATGGGCGCCGAGGCGGCGACCCAGTTCGGTCCCTGGATGGGCAACATCATCGCTCTGTTCCTCGTGGGCGCCGCGCTGGGCGGCGTGGCTTTCGGTTGGCTCGGCGATCGCATCGGCCGCACCAAGGCGATGGTGTGGAGCGTGCTCGCCTATTCAATCTTTTCTGGACTGTGCGCTTTCGCGACGGCTCCCTGGCACATCGGCGGATTGCGCTTCCTGGCCGCGCTGGGAATGGGCGGCGAATGGGCCCTGGGCGTGGCCCTTGTCTCCGAAGCCTTCCCCAACAAGTCCCGTCCATTCATGGCCGGGCTCATCGGCGCCGCAGCGAACGTCGGCTTCCTCCTGGTCGCCCTCATGTCCCTGGGCCTGAACAGCATCGTGGCAAGTTTAAGCGGCTTCTTCGCGGCCGTGCTTCCCGAATCCTGGGGAACGGCCCTCCTTGCCCATGGGGCCTGGAGGCTTTTGTTCCTGCTCGGCGCCTTGCCCGCTCTGCTTACCTTCGGTATCCGCATGTTCGTGCCGGAATCCGAGAAATGGCAAAGCGCCACTCAAAAGGCGAAGTCGAAGGTCCGCATCGGGGAAATCTTCAAAGCAGGCCAGGCCAGGTTCACGATCATCGGCGCTCTCCTCGGCGCGGTCGCTTTGCTCGGGACCTGGGGTTCGGTGCAGTGGATCCCTTCCTGGGGCCACAAGCTTTCCGGTGGACTCCCCGGAGTCCGGGAAAACCTGCAAATCGCATCGGCCCTGGGCGCAATCGTGTTCACCCTGCTCACCGCTTGGCTCGCCGACAAGTTCAACCGTCGCGGCGTCTATTTCGCCATGTGCCTGTTGACCCTCGGCGCCTGCGCCATCCTGTTCCGCATTCCCATGGCCTATGGTACCGGCCTGATCGGCTGGACCTTCGTGGTGGGAGGCTTGTCCGCATCCTTTTACGGTTGGCTCCCGCTGTACCTGCCCGAACTTTTCCCGACGCGGTTGCGCGCCACCGGCTCCGGTTTCTCCTTCAACGCGGGCCGTATCCTGGCCGCTGCGGGAACATTAGGCAGCGGAGCGTTACTGGCCTCGTTCTCCGATGATTTCGCCAAGATGTGCGCCGTGATCAGCCTCGTCTACGTGGTTGGCATGGTTCTGATCTGGTTCGCGCCGGAAACCAAGGGCAAGCCCCTTCCCGAGTGACTGGCTGAATTCTCCCTTCTCCGGAATCCCTTGAGCGGAATCCGGAAAAATGCACCCGGGCCGCTCCGGGTTCCCTTTGATTTTTATTTTTTACCGACCGGAGTCCGTCTTTCCGGCACGGGAGAATTCTATTCCATGGCATCCCTTTCCATTCCCGCCCTCCGTTGTGGAGGACCCGCCCACCTGCCCCAATCCCATACCCTCAAGGCCGGGCCTTTTTCCATGCTTTTCGAACAGGGCGAATTGCGGCGGATCCGGCTCGGGGATCGGGAGGTCCTGCGCCGCATCTACCTGACCGTTCGGGGTCCCGATTGGAGTACGATCCTTCCCGAAGTTTCCCTGCTGGACGTGGAATCGGGTCCCGACTCCTTCAAGGTGAAATTCCTGCTGACCCATAAGCAAGGGGAGGTAGAGTTTTCCTGGGACGTGGGAATCATCGGCGAGCCTTTCGGAAACATCCGCTTCGAGGCCCGGGGCCTCGCCGGAAGTGCCTTCGCGACCAATAGGGTGGGCGTCTGCGTGCTGCATCCCCTGCGCGAGTGCGCGGGCATGCCGGCCCTGGTCCGCAGCGTGAACGAGGAAACCAGCGAGGGCCGGTATCCGGAAACCATCGAGCCGCACCAGCCTTTCCTGGCCTTCAAGGAAATCGCCCACGTGGTTGAAAAAGAATGGCTTGCCCTGATCCGGCTCCAAGGCGAAACCTTTGAGATGGAAGATCAGCGCAATTGGAGCGACGGCTCCTTCAAGACCTATTGCCCGCCTCAGGATCAGCCCAAACCCAGACGCATCGAAGCCGGATGGAAGACCGTGCAATCCGTGAGCCTGGAGTTGCAGAATCCGGACAATAAGCCGGTGGCGGATCTGATCTCGGCCTTGATCGCTTCCGGAGTGATGAAAGCCAATTCGGAATCCCAGGGCGATGCCGCTACCGGATCCTCTTTCACTCCAACCCTGAAACCGGATACTGACAAAGGTTGGCCGGTCCCGGGAATAGGATTTGGCGCGGCCAGCCATGGCTTGGCTCTCGATCCAAAGGACGTCGAACGCCTTAAGGTTCTGGCCCCGTTCCACTTGCGGGCCGATTTCCGTCTCGCGGAGCCTGGATACAGGGAAACGCTCATCGCTGCTGCGGCGCAGGCACAAGCGCTCGCCGTGCCCCTGGAAGCCGCCGTGGTGGTACCCGAGGACGGGGACCGTCTCCTGGCGGAATTCGCCTCGGCATGGGAAGAATCCGGCGCCGAGGCGGCGCGCTGGCTGGTTTTCTCCGATCATAAGGACGTCACCACCGATGCGACCCTGATGGCCGCGCGCGCCCACCTCGGCGGATTGGATCCCCTGGCCGCCTTTGCCCGCGGATCCAAAGGCGACTTTGTCCTGCTGAACCGTAATCGCCCTTCGCCCCAGCCCGGCATCACCCTGGCCTATGGCATGTGCCCGCAGGTCCACCTGACCGATAACCGCACCCTGGTGGAATCCCTGGAAGGCCAGGCCTGGGTGCATCGGACCGTCGCGCGGACATGGCCGGACTCAAGGGCAATCGCCACTCCGGTAACATTGAAACGTTCGCCATTCGCCATGGCCTTGAAAAAGCCGCTTTCGGGGGCCGCCGGTTCAACCGTGGCGGAAACCTGGCGCAGTCAGGTCGACACCCGCCAGTTCTCGCTGTTCGGTGCCGGATGGACCCTGGGAGTCTTGAAGCGGTTGGCTCTCAATGGCGCCAATTCGGCCACCCTGTTCGAAACCACCGGCCTGCTTGGGGTTATGGCCGGGCAAGGTCTGCCCGCGGAAGTTTTGAAATCCCACGCCTTCGATTTTGCCATCGAACCCGGGTGGGTCTATCCAATGTATCATGTTCTCGCCGACTTTGCCGAGTTCGTGGGAGGGACCGCATACAACATGAAATCGGATTCGCCGCTGCGTTACGACGGAGTCCTTTTGCATGTGGGTGAAAAAGCATCACTATTGGTCGCCAATCTCGAGGAGACCGCAGGGAACCTGCGCCTGAAAGAGTTGGGAAACATCGCCGGAATCCGGAGGCTGAACGAATCCAATGCCATGCGTGCCATGGTGGACCCGGAAGGCTATCGTTGCGATCCGCTGGAAAACTGCCCGGGCGATAGGGACGGATGGAGTATTGAAATGAAGCCATTCGAGATCATCCGCATCGACTTGGCTGCGGGATAAAATCGTTCCGTGAATGGCTGTTTGAACCAAACTGCTCACGGCTGACTAGGAACTGACGGTTGGGACCCACGAGTATAGGTCAGGATTTGCCGGGCTCAACAATGAAGACTGCTGGTTTGCCTTTGCGGACAATCGTCGTCAAAAGCTTGAGGGTCCGCAGATAATCGAACATCCCTGCGGATTTCACCTTTAGCCGCGTCACCTTCGCTTTGGCCTTCACCTTGAAGGTGCGGGGACGGACGGCGCGGAATATCAACAATCCTGATAAGGCTAGGAAAAGCCCTGCAGCCGGGATTTGCAACCGTTTCAGATTTACGCGTGGTTTTAGCTTCTTACCCAAGTCGGAAAGCCGTACATCCATATGAGCCCGGGTGCGGGCAATCTCGTTTTTAATCGACTCAGGACTTGAATCCTTTAAATCGACTCTGATACTTGCGGCTACGGGCGACTCAATGGCCAAGGAGGCCTGGTTGGGAATAATCTGGTTCATCCTTTCACCTTTCCTTGAATCCAATCCTTGTCCTCGCGGATAGAATCGAAGGTCATCTGCGGCATGGGCTTTTCCTTCCTGATTGCTCTGAGCGCCTTCAGCGCCAGCAGAAAGGCTCCGATACCCAGTAGCATCCCCAGAATCAGGGGGGCGAACCAGGATGCCATGCCTGGAGAAAATCCCACGGCAGCGAGACCCGTCTGCAGAAGGTTGTTCAGGGATAGAAAGATGAAAAAGATTGCGCAGACTCCAACGAGGGCACTCACGCCCAGGAAGGCCGCATTCCGCGCATAAATCGCGGCTTTGCCAGCCAATTCGCGCTTTGCCAATGCTAGTTCCTGACGGAACAGGGCAGTGGTGTCGTCCCGCAAATCCTTGATGATATGCAATAAAGAATCCGGATGGGTATCAATGGTAGCCATGGCGTCCCCCTTGTCTTGAAACTACGTTCTGAAGGCCTTCAAAAAAAGAGTACCGTATGAATTCCGGGTGCGATCGGTGCTATTATTCCTCATCTGTAAAACGGACCGACAAGCGAGCCCTGAGGCTTCCGCCTTCGGCATTCACCGTCGACATCCACCAAGGAGCATTCCATGAGCGTGTATCGGGAAGAAACGGAATTGGCCTTGCGCATGGCTTCGGAGGCGGGGAAGATCATCCTGTCCTATTTCCAAACCTCCATCCAGGTGGAAACCAAAGCAGACAACAGTCCGGTCACCATCGCCGATCGGAAATCGGAAGAAGCCCTGCGAAATCTCATGGAAAAACATACGCCCGGATACGGCATCATCGGCGAGGAGTTCGGGACCCAGGCGGGCCGGGCAGACAGGGAATGGGTCATCGATCCCATCGATGGGACCAAGGCTTTCATCCATGGCGTACCGCTCTTCGGTACCTTGCTGGCGTTGCTGGAAGGCGGGAAGCCGGTGCTGGGCGTGATTTCCCTTCCGGCGCTCGGCCATGTCATGCACGCTTCCTTTGGCGGCGGATGCCATCTCAACGGTAAGCCTTGCCGGGTTTCTGCGGCCGCGCGCATCGAGGACTCGCTTCTCCTTGACGGCAGTATCGGCACCATGGAGCGGTTGGGCCATGGCCCAACATGGGCGGCCCTACGCACCCGCGCCAAATTGCATCGCGGCTGGGGTGACTGCTACGGGCACTTTCTGGTGGCGGCGGGCCGTGCGGAAGCCATGGTTGATCCCATCGTATCTGTTTGGGACGTGGCTCCGATGGCGGTCATTCTGCCGGAGGCCGGGGGGCGTTTTACCGCCTTGTCCGGAAACGTTTCAGTTACGGAGGGGTCAGGAGTTTCGACCAACGGGCTGGTGCATGCCGAAATATTGGCGGGGATGAGGAAGTAGAGGGGACTGTAAATCGTAATCTCAGTTCAGTCGCTGATCCACTCCCCGGGATCCTCTTCGCCGCCTTCTTCGATCTCCAGTAAGGCCATCGGCAGGTAGAGGAGAAGATCGGAAGCCACCAAGCCCAAGGTCCCACGGTCTTTGCGGGCCAGATCGCCCGCCTTGCCATGCGCGAAGGCCGCCAGGCCCGAGGCCTGGTCGCAAGGGCGCACGGCCAGCAACCCCGCCACGATACCGGAAAGGACATCGCCGGAACCGGCGGTTGCCATTCCGGGATTGCCCACGGGCAGGATCACGATGCGTCCGTCCGGGGCCGCGAAAATCGTGGTCGCCCCCTTCAGGATCAGGTTCAAGTTCATGCTTAGGGACCAACTGCGGGCCTTCTTCATCAGCTCCTGGGGATGGTCGTAATCATATTCGCCGCCCATTCGCTTGTATTCGCCAGCATGGGGCGTGACCACGAAGTTGTCGTACCCGCGCAAATCTGATTGAGCCGGGAACTCTGGGGTGATGTAGGAGAGCGCGTCCCCATCCAGTACGATGCGTTTTCCCTTGAGCTTGGGAATCAGGGCGTTCAGGAATTCCGTGGTCTCGGCATGCCTGCCCAGGCCCGGACCGACCAGCACACAGTCCGCCCAAGCGATCATCTCTTCCAGCTCCGCCAGATGTTCCTGGCGGAAATGCCCTGGACCCAGGGGACCCACGCCATTCTGCGCGCCGATCGGCACGCCAATGACTTCCAGGATATGCACGGAGATTTCGGGATGGATCCCGGCGGGGTAGGCGAGCTTCACCATACCGGCGCCCGCACGCAAGGACGCATTGGAGCACAAGGCGGCGGCGCCATGCATGCCCAGCGATCCGGAGATGGCGAGCACCTTGCCGGTGGTGTATTTGTTGGCGCGGTAGTCGCGCTCGGGATAATCCGTCACCGCGTCGTCCATGGTATACAGGCGCAGGCGCGAGGGCTGGCCCATCAGCAGCTTTTCATCGAAGCATATGGGGCTGTATCCCACCTTGCCGTAAGCCAGCGATGCGGGATAGAAGGCTGAGGAGATTTTCATGGCCCCGAGGCAGATGGTGGCCGTGGCCTGCACGGTGGAACCGGATAGGGCAGGGGAATCGCAACGCACGCCGGAAGGGATGTCGATGGAAAGGATGGGCACGCCGCTCTGGTTCATGCCGAAGATGCAGGATTGGATTAGACCATCCGGATCCCGCGAGATGCCGCTGCCCAACAAGGCGTCGACGATAAGAGAAATGTCTTGGAACACCGGCAGGTCCAGGGGCGAACGAACGCTGTGGATGGTGAGATCGGCCTCGACAAGCGCCTGCTGGAATCGCTCGGTTTCACTGGAGAACCCGCGCTCCCCCGGAACCTGGTAGATGACAACGGGATAGCCGGCCTGGGAGGCGAGTAAGGCGGCGGAAAGCCCGTCCGCGCCGTTGTGGCCGGGCCCGCAGACGAAGGCGATACTTTCTTCCCGGCGGCCGGACCTGGGAGGTTCGTCGGGAGGGGCCCCTATGTCCTCGTCCATTTCCTCGTTATGGTCGTCATCATCACCATCATCATCATCTTGTTCCATCATGGTCTTGATGGTCTCGAAGACGGCTTCCCCGGCGCTCAGGATCATATCGTATTCACTCAAACCGTACTCGCTGGCGGACTTGCGTTCGACTTCCATGAACTCGGCCAAGGTGAGGATGGGGATCATGCCTTCTCCAATCTGGAATGGACGGGATGAAAATAAAAAAACGCGCCGGGAACCGGGCCGAAACGGTGAGCTGCGCGGAAAAAAGAAGCAGGGTGGGAGGGAGTGGACGGTCCCAGTGGCAGCTGCCGCTCAAAGTAACGGAGGCTGCGGGTTGCCCGCATCGCAGGCGTTCGGAATCAGGAGTTTTCTATGTCGCCGAGGATCTCGTCGATTTCGTCTTGTACTTCCTGCTCGAACTTGGTGGGACGCCGGCGTTCGATGATGATGGCCCGTGAGTTGATCGCTTTCTTGAGATCCACGATTCGCTTCTGTTCTATCTCTAGATTCATGCGCTCGAGTTTCGCTAGGCGGATGCGAAGCAGCAACTGACCAAGCGACGCGCCCGTGATGAACACGGCCGCGAGGATGGTGAGAATAAGGATAGTTTCCGAGATCATGGTTCCGCCGCTTTCCGGGAATCAAGATACTTTTTTGCCGATTCTGTATTGAAATTTAATCTATCCAAAAGCAAAATGGCATCCTCGGGCTCGAATTTCATTCCGATGGAACCGCCCTCATTCCACGTATTTAAGGCTTTTAGGATGGGAAAGGCCAAATTTTCAATCCGATACCGCTCTAGATTCAATTTGAGGGTATCGACAAGATCCAAAAGCACAAAAAACGGCTTCAAATCCACGGCGTCCTTGGACTCCATCATGCGCCGACCCATCACCAACAGGTAATCGTGTAGGTGGCGCTTGGCGGGTCCCAGATGGGCCACAACCCCCTGGCTGCGGAGGCCAGTTGCAAGGGCCAGGGCCCGGAGCATCTCCTGGATATCGTCCTTTTTAAGGCCGGAGAGCAATGCCTCCACCAGCCGGAAGTTTTCGATGATATGCATGGTTTGGTCAATGCTATGGGGCAGGGGCCAGCCTAAACGCTGGTATTGTTTCTGCTTGATCGAAAGACGCCATTCCTGCATGCGCACTTCCGGCTCGGATTCGTGCCAGAACTCGTTCTTCAGGTGCACGGCCATCTTGTCCTTGACGTCCAGGGGCAGGCCCTTGGCCGTGAGGATGACCGGATTCATCGGCTCCAGCCATTCCTGGGTCGTAGCTGAGTGGGGATCCGTGGTCGGAACCCAAGTCTCAAGTGAGGCTGTCGGATTGCGGCAATAGGCGAATATGTCGGCGTCGAAACCGTCTTGGCTGAACACGAGCCAAGCAGTTTCGGTCGCGCCGCTCACCTCGTGGACGAAGCAGGTTTCGCGTACGGTCCAGAGTCCGAAGGACCGCTTGGCCTCGGAGACCAAATGCCAGACGGGGCTTTCCGCGTAGGGGAAGTCCGCGTCGTCGAAGTCCTTCACCCATTGGCCCAATGCCAGGTAGGCGTGCAGAGGAAGGGTTTCCCTTTCCAGGTCTACGAAAACCTGGTCTCCGGGTTTCGCCGAGGCGTTTGATTCCGCCCTGGCAAGCGCGCCCAGGAAGGCCTGTCGTAACTGAGGAGCTACCCCATGGACCTCAAGAAGATGCAGTACGCGCTGGGCATACTTCAGATTCTGGATGGTCTCTATGCCGGTGATTTCCGAAAAGAACCAGGCGCAGCTGGTGAAAATGTAATGGGAGAATCGCAGGACCTCGATCAGGTCCGAGGCGCGTTGCCGATCCGCTCCGGGCCGGAGATTGGCCTCCCACCATGCCTTGCGCATGGATGCATCCAACTGCCATGCGAGGATGGCCGAGTCCTTGGCCATGGGCCAATCGTTGAAAAGTACCGGTCCTTCGGATTCCGTATGCTTTTCGGCGGCGTCGTAAAGGATGTCGAAGGCTCGCCGCAAGGGACCGCGCCATTTCTGGTTCCATCCATCCATGCCGCCGTTGGAACAACCGCAGTCTTCCTTCCAGCGGCCCACTCCGTGGGCGCAGGACCATGCCGTTCCGTCGCCATGGGCGTTCTTGAGACGCACCTCATGGCGGGGGGGATGGTTGGCCAGGTACCAGGCGTAATTCACGGGAACCATGTTCTGGCGGGAAGCGATGTCCTTGAAAAGGAACGCCACGCACATGTCTCCGAAAGGCTCGTGGTGGCCGTAGGACTCTCCGTCCGTGCAGACGGAGACCATCTGATCCGCGTGGTCGTCCCGATCGAAGGCCTGGCCGATGCGGTCGCCGAAATGTCCCGCGTTCTTGAGCAGATGCTCGAATCCGACTCCATGGGAAAGTGGACCGTCATAGAAGAAAACGTCCAGGTAGCCTTTTTCGATGGGCGTGCCGTCCTCAGACACGGGGAAGACCCGGTAGGGTCGCCGCGGATCGATATTACTGTTTGAGACGTCCGTCCATGCGTCTTCGATGAGCGCCCGCACGCGCTGGGCCTGGGTGGGGGCGAGCACGGTGTACTTGATGCCCTCCCGGATCAATGCGACGACGGTATCCATGTTGATGCCCGTTTCCGCCAGCCACATGCCTTCGGGCTTGCGGTGGAAGCGGCGCTCGAAATCGGCGATGCCCCATTTGACCTGGAGGCGCTTCTGCTCTTCGGTGGCCAGGGGCATGATGACGTGGTTGTACACCTGCGCCATGGCGTTGCCATGCCCATCCAATCGGTCGCAACTCATGCGATCCGCTTCGATGATGCGGGTATACGTATAGGGATGCTTCTCCTCGAGCCATGAGAACAGGGTAGGGCCGATGTTGAAGCTCATGTAAGCGTAATTATTCAGGATATCCTGGATGCGGCCATGGCCGTCCAGGATGCGCGAGGCGCCGTTGGGCGCATAGCATTCCAGGTACACCCGTTCGTTCCAGTCATGGCTGGGCTGTGCGGATGGCTGGAGTTCCACCTGTTCCATCAGCGGGTTCTCGCGCGGAGGCTGGTAGAAATGGCCGTGGATGCAGAAGTAGCGGTTGGACTTGGCGTGGGACATATTTATGCTCCAATGTACCTATTTACGGCCAATGCATGGCTGTTTCGAAAAGGTGAGCGGGGTGGGAAAGAGGACTTGGGGGGGCTAGTGCCACGGAAAGGTGGAGCCGTTCTGGCCCATGACCTGCTTGCCGTCAAGCCGGGTCTTCAGCATGTCGATGCCTTGCTGGAGGATGGCGTGGCGGTTGTCCGAACCGGGACGGAACCAACACTCCTCGTCCTGATTTACCCGGACATAGCATTTGTCCGCTATCCGGTTCTCACCCAGGAGGACCTCCAGGGTCGTCTGCCTGCCGTCGATCAAGACATTCCGAATCCAGCGAATGCTCACTAGGCCCCCAGGCTTATTTCAAGGCTCTGATCCTCCCGCGGGAAAATTCCGGGATGACGCCTTGCTGATATTTTATCAGGAGGTCCTCGTATCTTGCAAGGGCAGCCTGACGTCCCCCCGGTAGTTTCTCGACCGTGAAAGCGGCTTTGGCTTCGGCCTGGAAGGCCGCCAAACGGTCCGAACTACGCTTGCTCACTGCGTCAAAAACAGCCTCCGCGCTGTCTGGATTCCCATTTTGAAGGTGGATTTGGGCTTTTTCAAGCTGGGCGAAGGCCCACAACCCAGATTGGTCGACGACCCTGTCCAGGGATTTTGCGCGTTCGGCGGGGGAGTGCGGCGACTCCGGCATGCCCCGGAAAAAGTGGGGTCGGGCCGAGCCCGTGTCCAAAAGCATGAAGAAACGATATTCCAGGGCCCGTTGGGCTTCTTGAGCCCCGGTGTAGGCCGAAGCCAGGACCATCAGGGATTCCGCCGCCGGAAAACGCCCCTGGTCCAAGGCCAGACAGCCTTGCCAGAAAAGGATGGGTCCGGTTCCTTCCTGCCGCTTGGGATCCCGCTTCAGGGAGGTCAAAGTCTGCTCCGCTTCCTTGGGCCTGCCCATCGCCAATTGGGCCTGCGCTTTGAGGAGGCGTCCCCGGAAGCCCCAAGGCGGTTTGCCTTTTTCCTCCAGTCGCCCGGCGCGGGCCAGGGCTTCCACCGGACGGCCGAGTTTCAGGTGGGCATTGCCGATGATGTAGGATTCTTCGTCGTTGAAGGGTGGATACCGTACCCCCTCGGTTACCGGGCCGCCGGGTTGGCCGGTCGGGGGAGGCACGCCAGTCCCTTCCGCGATAATGCTAGGCCAATCCTGGAGCTGATGGCGGATTTGCAGATGAAGAGTTCGCGCCAGGGTGAGCGAAGCTGCGGGGAGACGCCGCCAGGCCAATTTGTCCAGGATGGCGGCGGCAAAATCGAAATAACCCAGGGATTGGAAACGGTTCACCCGTTCGAGTACGTTGGGAGCCGAGGGCGGTTTCAGGGCCATCACGGCAAGCAGATTGCGGTAGGCCGTGATATAGTTCCGGTTGCTCCAGGACAGTACTTCCATGAGTTCGGCCGTGCGCGCGGTGCGATGCGGGTACCCGGCCGTGAGGGAATCGAGCAGCGCTTCGGGGGTGATTTCGGAACCGTTGGTGTGCAGCAGATTTTCCAATTGGTACTGGAGATGCCCGCCTTGCAGGGTATCCAATTCCGCCTGGTGGAGCAGGGCAAGACCCGTGCGATAGGGATCCGGTACCACCAAGTAAACGGCGGCCAATTCTCGGTAGACCTCCGGATCCGGAAAGGCTTTCGCTTCGGTCAGGTAGGCCATGTCCTGGGCTTTGGCGATGTCCCGCCGTACCCGGAACCGCTCCAGGTGGGTCATGAACCAGCCTTTCTTTTCGGGCAGGCGGGCGCGCAGCAGGGAATCCGACGCTCGGTCGGACCTTCCCGATCCGGACCGGAGGCTGCGTTCCAGGGGGGAGTGGGCCCCGGGAACGCCCTTTTGCGCGGCCTGGGATTCCTGGCGGCGGAGGCATGACGCGGCGGCAAGGTAAGGCGCGGGATCGGTCTGGCCGGTAGTCAGGGACTCGAGAATTTCCCAGCACGGATCTTTGGCTGGGGTCGGCGCGGTGCCGAGCTTTTGCATTGGGGAAGGGTTGGCAGAAGCTGGGGATGGGGAAGCGGACGAGTTGGGGATGATAGGAGCCGCAGCGGCCGCAGCCGTGTATATCCAGGCGCAGAGGGCGATCGCGAAGCCCGCCCAGGCGGGCTTCCTCGGATTCTGCCTGTCGGCTCGCCCGGTCCGCATTTCAGTCTACACGTTGGAAGGTTACCGTGGCCGTATCCTTGCGGCCCGAATCGTCTGATGCGATGGCGGTCACGACGTAGGTCGCCCGCAGGGAAAGGCCGATGAGCCTGGCTTCCCAGTTAGCACCTGTGAAG
>JALYSE010000001.1:0-28391 GCA_030854955.1 Fibrobacterota bacterium
GGCCAGGGGATTACGGATTTCGTGGGCAACGGTGGCGGCCATTTCTCCCAGGGCGGCCAGGGTCTTGGCGTGCTGCATCTGGTTTTGCATCTGCTTAATGGTGGTCAGGTCGGTGGAGATTTCCACCGCTCCCAGAACCTTGCCGTCCCGGTTTTTGACAACGCTGGTGGTATAGCCGATGGGCTTGCCTCCCCCTCCCACTTTCCAGTATTTCTCGTGTCCGAGCTGGTTATGGTTGCGGCGCAAGGTTTCGATAAGCGGGAAATGGGAATCCGCCTGGGTGCGGAACACCTCGGCATAGGACTTGCCCAGCGCGACTTCCGGCTTCATGGCGTATATGCGTTCGGCGGAACCGTTGAACAGGGTGATGCGCTCATCGGTATCTATCATCACCACGCTGGAATCGAGACTTTCCAAGACCGACCGGAGTTGGTTCTCCACACGTTCGGTTTCGCGAGAGGAAGCCTCAAGCTTCTGATTCTTCTCTTCCAATTCCTGACTGATCTTGTCGAACTTGACGCCCAGGTCCTTGTAGGCCCCTTCCAGCTTGGCGACGTTGTCGTTGAACCATTGGAAGACCTGGTCGAGTTGGGCTCGGGTCTCCGTGGGCAGCCCGCTTCCCGCGGCTAGGGAGCCGTCCGCGGCTAGGTGGCCGTCCGCAGCAAGGGACCTGTCAGGCGGTGATTGATTGGGCTGAGGCTGCATGATGGCGCGGACCATATCTTACTGCAGCGCGCGGTAAAGGTTGATCATTTGGGAGAGGTCGGGTTGTTTTTCCGATTTCGTCGACGCCCCGGGCTTGCCGCCTGAGACCGATCCGGTGGTCTCGTCGGCCCCGAACATTTCTTGATGGCGCGCCTGAATGGCCTTGGCCACGATTTCCAATGATTCCAGGATTTCGCCCGGCCTGCCCGCGCGTAGCCTGGCCCGTTCCCCTTTTTCCAGGCTTTCCCATTGATCGAGAAAGGGACGTAGTTCGACCTTTTCCCTTGCGATTGCCGCCATGATTTCCTGTTGGCGGTCGAGCATCGCCGCCAGGCCTTCAAGACCTTGGTTGTTGACGCCGTCGATGGCGCTCATCTGCAGGCGCTCCAGCTCCCGGAAGGTATCCAGGTGCTTGCCCAAAAAGTTGGTAAAAATTTCCAGGGGAAATTGAACGCTAATCCAGCACCTCCTCGTATTCCTTCTGCCAAATGGCGTCTTCGCGCTTCCATTTGGCTTGGGACGCCCAATAGCTATCCGGATAATTATCAATTACCCTCTTGTACTGGTTCAAGGCCGACTCGAAGTTGTTCGTTACCTTATAAATATTCGCCATCTGGTACTGGACCCAGGCCGATTCCCTGTGGTCGGGCTGCATTGCCGCGAATTGGCGGTAAAGGTCCATGGCCCCCTTCCAATCCTTCTTCCTGAAGGCCATGTCCGCCAGGCGCAGGCGGGACTCCGAACACAAGTCCACCAGGTTCGAATCCTTGCAATCGACCATGGACTTGCGGAAATAATCCATGGCCCGGTCGGTGCCGCCGTATTTGGCATGCAGGAAGCCGAGCTTCTGGGCCAAGGTGGCCTTGCGAAGCGGATCCTTGGCGCTGGCCTGGGCCTTTTCCAGGTAGGCCGACCATTTCTTACTGTCCTGCAAAAGCTCGCCGGCCTGGGAAAGGCGATAATCGATTTCCTCTTGCACCGGTCCCGCTGGAGCACCGGCCTTTATTTTCAGAAGCGCCTTCTCGGCCTTTTCCCCATCCTTGAGCCCCAAGTGGGCCAGGGCCGTCAGGTATTGGGCCGCATCGAAATACTTCACCGAATCTCGGATTCCCGATCCCAGATAATCCCCGAGGCGATCGCGAGCGCTTTCCCAGAGGCCCAGGCGAAGATAGACCGAGGCCAGATCCAGAATCCCCGCTTGGGCATTGTCCGATCCGCCGTAGTTGAGAAGGGTCTCCTTGAGAGTGATGACGGCCTTTTCGAACTTTTCGCGCTTGCAGAAGTCGTAGGCTTCCATGAGCTTTTTCCCCGACGGCGATGCTTCGTCGGGAACCAGAAAGAAGAAGGACCCGTCCCGGCCCAACACCGTGAATGTGGCGGGAGGCGCGGCCTTGGCCGGTTCTTCGGAATGGGCTTTCCCGGCTTCATGACCGTCCTTTGCGTGGCCATGCTCGTGGGCTTCGCCAAGGGACTTGGCAGCGAGGTCCGTTCCCTCCCCGGCTTTGACGGAATGACTATCCTTTTCGGAAGGATGCTTGCCGCCGCGCATCTGAGCCAGATAGGCCTCCGCCTGCTTGCGGCCCGCCTCCGATTGGGTTTTGGCCAGGTATTTTTCGTAAGCCGCGATGGCATCTTGGAACCGTTCTTGTTTCTGGTAGATGCGGCCCATGTAGTACCAGGAATTATGGCCGCGGTCCGGATACTCCACGCCGCGCTTAAAGTTGAAAAGCGCCTTGCCGAATTCCCCGCCCTCGTAACGCATTACGCCGCCCAGGTAAAAGGCTCCCGCATGTCCGGGAGTCTTGGCCAGGCTACGGCGCAATGCGCCGGCCATGACATCGGCCTTCTTGTCCCGGTAAAGACCCAGGGCCTCTTGAAACTCCTTCTGGGTATAAATTCCTTGCGGGCCTTGGCTTGAGATCGAATCGAGGGCGGGGGAAAAAGCTTCGTCGATAGGCGCGGCAGCCGCGTTGGACGCCGCCTTGGACGCGGCCTTGGAGGAATGGGGCAGCTTTTTCCGTTCCTCATCCGCCTTGGACTTATCGCCGGCCTTTTCATAGGCATTCGCCAACCCTACCCGCGCCTGGGTCAGATTCGGATTCTTGGACAGAGCGATTTTATAATTCTCCCCCGCCAGTTTAAAATTGCCCTGCTTCATGCGCAGGCCGCCTATGCGGGCGTAGATTTCCGGTGAATCGGGGTGTTCGCTCAGGTAGAGTCGGAGTTCCTGGACGGCCTTGTCGAACTCGCCCTTCTCCTCCCATTGACGTGCGACCTGAAGGCGGAGTTCATCTTCCTTGGGGCGCCCATGGCCAATGGCGAGGCACGTCGCGATGGCGAGAAGGAAGATTCGGGATTTCAGATTTGGCTTTGCCGGCATGCGTCTTGAACGGAAAAAACGGTTTACGGCGGAATGCCGGAACCGAGTCCATTATATCTAAAGAGCGAGGGAGAAAGCAAAGGGCCCCTTGCGGGGCCCGAAGAAAGGCCTGACCCAAAGGCGACCCTACTGGTTATTTCTGGGCAAACCTCAGAACCCGGACCCGTACCACATTGCCGATGGCTTTAATGGATTCCACCAGGGGTTCGGGGAGGTCCTTGTCCAAATCGATGATGTTATATCCGATTTTGCCGTTGCTCGCATTCGTGAAGGACACGATGTTGAGGCCGGCATGGCCGATTACCTGGGTGATCTGGGCGATCATGTTCGGAACGTCCTTGTTGATGACCACCAGACGGGTCTGGGTGGACGACTCCGGATACATCTCGATGATGGGGAAGTTCACGGAGTTGGCCACGATGCCGTATTCCAGGTAATTGCGGAGTTGGTTGACGGCCATGACGGCGCAATTCTCTTCCGACTCCGCCGTGCTGGCCCCCAGATGCGGAGTGCAAATGACGTTCGGACGTCCGAGCAGGGCCTTCGACGGGAAGTCGTTGATGTAGGCGGCGACTTTTCCCGAATCCAGGGCCGTGACGATGGCGGTGTCGTCGTAGATGCCCTTGCGCGCATAGTTCATCAGGATGACGCCATTTTTCGCCTTCTTGAGCTGCGATTCGCCGATGAGGTTCCGGGTCTTGTCGGAAAGGGGAACGTGGACCGTAAGGACGTCCGACCGGGCGATGACCTCGTCGAGCTTATGGGCGATCTCAACCCGGGGGTTGAGCAGATGGACGTTGGCGACGGTGGGGAACGGATCATAGCCGATTACGTTCATTCCATGCTGAAGGCCGGCGTTAGAGACCAGAACGCCAATCTTGCCGAGGCCGATGACGCCAAGGGTCTTTCCGTGGAGCTCAAAGCCGGAGAAATTTGCCTTGCCCTTTTCCACCTTTTCGGAAATGGCTTTGTCGTCCGTTTCCGATGCCAGGGCCTGGGAAAACTCCAGGCTCTTGTGGATTTTCCGCGCGGAGATGCCGAGCATGATAAAGACGAGTTCCGCGACCGCGTTCGCATTGGCACCGGGGGTGTTGAAGACGCAGACGCCTTTTTCCGTGGCCTTGTCGATGGAGATGTTGTTGACGCCGGCTCCGGCGCGGGCAATGGCCA
Source organism: Fibrobacterota bacterium (assembly GCA_030854955.1). Classification (GTDB taxonomy): domain Bacteria; phylum Fibrobacterota; class Fibrobacteria; order UBA11236; family UBA11236; genus Chersky-265. The sequence goes on from JALYSE010000001.1 coordinate 4,256, forward strand.
GCATGCTGGGAATCTCGTCCGTATCGACGATGGCGCTACGAACGAGCACCGCGTCGGGGGAAGCCGTGTCGCCGGCCACGTTGTAATTGTCTCCGAAAAGTTTCAGCCCCTGGGGCGAAATGTTATTGAGGGTCTTGATCTTGAAAGCCATCGGCCATCCTTATGCGGGTTTATGCGGGTTTATGCGGGTGAGGGTAAAAGATAAGATAAACCTCAAGCGGACCCTATGGGAATGGAGGCTGGCAGGTCGGAAACAGTCGGGAAAAGGCTTGGAAAGTCACGCGGGAGCCGGGCCCCTTGGAAGTGGGAAATCCGGCTGGGAACGGCGGGTTTCAGTTCTTCGGGTGGGTGGGATAGGTGGGCAGGAAGTCAACCCGTTCCGCCGGTTCCTTGTAGAGGTAATAGTATCCCGCATAGCCGGCGCCGCCCAAGAAAGCGAGCGCCATGGGAAACTGCCAATAGAAGGCGCTGCTTTTACGCTTGAAGGCGTTCTCCATTTTCTTATTCCACTTGAGATTCATGGTGATTACGCCGTAATCCTCCTGAATGTCATATTCCAGGTCGTATACCGAAAACAGGCTTACCCGTACCACATCGCGGATGTCCGGACGGAGCCCCGCTACATCCTTGTTCAAATCCAATTTGAACAGCTCCACCGTGCTGTTGGTGATGGGATGCTCATGGATGGGATCCATGATGCTCTCGCCGATATGGGTATCGTAGAAATCAAATACCACCGCCTTTTTGACGGGGTCGTAATAATTGAAATAGGCGGAGGGCTTTTCCGTGAGCAGGAAGACAATGCTCAGTTCCTTGGAACCTTCAGTGGGTCCGGGTTTTTTGGTGAACTGCACGCCTTCGATGGTGCAGATGATGCCTTCTTCTTCCTTGGTCCGGGTGGGCGCATCCGGAAAATCGACCAAATCCTCGTATTGAGCCGAGGCGGGAAGAATGCATGACAATGAAAGGAGCAGGTAGAGGGGAAAACCTATTTGCACAATCTCCCTTTCCGGAGCACATGTATCCTCAAGATACGCCATTTCCCGCTTCTGTCAATCGGCAAGTGGCTTCGGGCAGGCTCCAGGCTATTGCCCAAACCGAATACGACCTCCCGATAACGTCGAAAAGATATAAAATAGGCCTTTGATCCCTATTAAATTCAATAAATTTTTCGTAAAACAAGGCGCAACGCTCTGGGGGATCCTATTGAATCGGAACCGTCCCTTGATGGTCTCCCTGGCCTGCCTAGGGCTTGTCTGCGGCCTGGGAGCCCTGCATTTTTTCCAGAAGGCCGGGGGAACGTCCCTTTCCTTATCCATTCTGACTCCCCATGGGGACAATATCCGTCAGGAAATCGGTGCGGCCTTTCAGGCCTGGTACCAGACCCATTACGGTGAAAAGCCGGAACTCAATTGGATCGATCAAGGCGGGACCTCGGAAGACCTCCGGTATGTCCAGGCCCGGTTCGCCAAAACTCCTGCCTCCATCGGCATCGATCTCTTTTTCGGCGGAGGCACCCCTCCATTCCGGACCCTGGCCCGGGAAGGGTTGCTTCAGCCGCGAGTGGTTTCCGGGAAAATCCTGTCGGAGGTTCCGGCCATGGTCGGCGGCACCCGCGTGCACTCAGATTCGGAAGGTTGGTATGGCGTGGCCCTGGCCAGCTTCGGGATCCTCTATAACCTTCCGTTGTTGCGGGAAAAGGGACTTCCGCTGCCGGACTCATGGGCGGACTTGGCGGAACCGGAGGCCCGGGGTTGGGTCGCCAGCGTCGACCCCAGGGGCAGCGGATCGGCCCATGTCATCTATGAAATCATCTTGCAGAAATACGGATGGGAGCAAGGCTGGAGCCTTCTGACCCGCATCGCCGCCAACTCCGGGCATTTCACCAAAGGGGCGTCCGGCGTGCTGCCCCTTGTCTCCACGGGGGAGGCCGTCTATACCATCGCCATCGACCAATACGCTTGGTCCTTGATCGAAAAGCTGGGCGACGCGCGCGTCGGATTCGCCCTGCCTTTGGACGAGACCGTCACCACTCCGGACCCGGTGGCCATGCTGAAAGGGGCGCCCCATCGTGAAACGGCCGCCCGGTTCATCGAATTCCTGCTGTCCGAGTCCTGCCAACTGCTTTGGAGCCTTAAAGCCGGTGTGCCGAATGGTCCCGCCCTGCAATCCCTCAACCGCATGAGCGTGATGCCCAAGGTGGCGGCCAAGCTGGATACGACTACCAGCTTCGTGCGGGGAAATCCGTTCCAGGAGGCGGCGCGCATGGAGTGGGCCTACTCGGATTCTCTTACGGAATCCCGTTGGGCGCTCATCAACGATGCCCTTGGCCTGTGGATGGTGGACAACCACGAAGACGCGCGCCGGGAATGGGACGCGCTGAACCTACGTATCTCAAAGGACAAGGACCGTGCGGCATGGGATTCCGCCCTGGCGGCAAGCCGGTATTTTCGGCCGCCTGCGGTTTGGGATTCTATGCGGATATATCAAGCGAAGTGGAAGGATGAATCCTTCCGCAACGGCACCATGGCCCGCTGGGCGAGAGAACTCGACCGGTAAGCTTGGGTAGGCATGGGTTTGCCTGGGGTTTGCAAAAGCGGTCAAGGGAGACGGATGATTGAAGTCAAAGGCATTTGCAAATCCTTCGGTGGAAGAAACGGTTCCGGAGCCGCAGGATCCGGGGCCGGGCCCAATTTGGTGCTGCGCTACGTGGATCTAGAAATTGCGGACGGGGAGTTTTTCTGCCTGTTGGGGCCTTCCGGATGCGGCAAGACCACCCTGCTGCGCGTGGTGGCGGGCCTGGAGAAACCGGATGCGGGGAGGGTCAAGGTAGGCGGCAAGGACGTCACCGATGCCCCTCCCCATAAGCGTGGTTGCGCCCTGGTTTTCCAGAACTATGCCTTGTGGCCCCATCTGACCGTACGGGAGAATATCGTATACGGCCTGGAGGTGCAGCGCCTCCCCAAGGGGGAAATCCAGACGGTGCTGGAGGAATCCCTGCGCGTGTACCAATTGGAAGGCCTGGAAAGCCGCTTTCCGCACCAGCTTTCCGGCGGCCAACAACAGCGCGTAGCCCTGGCCCGGGCCATGGCCATCAATCCCCATGCGGTGCTGATGGACGAGCCCCTGTCCAATCTAGACGCGGCCTTGCGCAAGACCTTGAGGAGGGAATTGCTCGATTTTCATCGGAAGGCGGGCAGCACCATCCTGTACGTGACCCACGATCAGGAAGAGGCCATGGCCCTTTCGGATCGCATCGCGGTGATGATGGAAGGGAGGATTGTGGAGACGGGCGCGCCATCGGAACTCTACGCGCGTCCGCGTCGCCTGGAAACGGCGCAGTTTCTGGGGGACATGAACGTGATGCGGAACGGATCCATCCCGGAATCGATTCGTTCCGCCCGGAACCGAAGCATTTCGGAACCGATTCCTTCCGAAGTTGGAGAAACGGGAGCCATCGGCCGCGGGCAGGAAGGCGCTTCGGGGCCGGTGCTTTGCATCCGGCCGGAAAACGTCCGCGTGCATGCCGCAGATAGAAAATCCGCAAGGAACGGTATCCTGCAAGGTACCCTAGCCTTCATCGAATTCATGGGCACCCATGCCACCTTGGGAGTCGACACGCCTTCGGGCCGCATCCTGGCCAGGGTAGACCTGTCGCGGGTCGCCGAGTACCGGCCGGGGCAGGCCGTGGATCTGGAATTCCCGGCGGAGCACAGGCTGTGGTATTGATGTCCGGTAAGGGACCCGGCGCCGGCGTTTGGCTGCAAAGGCTGGCCCTGGGCGCGCTGTTGGGCGTCTTCCTGGTGGCACCGGTCGTATTGATCCTGGCGGAGTCCTTCTTTCCGAACGGCAGGTTCAGCCTAGGCCTGTTCCGCGCAATGGCCGGCAACCCCGTACTGAGGCAAGCCTTGTTCAACAGTTTGATCATCGCCGTGGGGGCCACCGCCCTGTCCACCTTACTCGCGATTCCCTTCGCGGCCCTGCTGGGCCGGTACCGCCTGCCGGGACGCGGGGTGCTGAAGGCGGGAGTGATGATCCCGTTGTTACTGCCTCCCTTCGCCGGCGCCATCGCCGTGCGTCAACTTTTCGGACGCTACGGTTCCGTGAACATCCTCTTGCAGGACATGGGCTGGATCGACGCTCCCGTCGATTGGCTCGGGGGCGGCATGTCGGGAGTCATCTTCCTGGAAGGGCTCCACCTCTTCCCCATTCTCTATTTTTCACTCATCAACCATTTCGCGGCCTTGAACGGGGACAGCGAAGAAGCGGCGCTTTGCTTTGGCGGTAAGACATGGGCGTACTACCGGAAAATCCTGCTGCCGGAAATCCGGCCGGGGTTGCTGTCGGGCATGGCCTTGGTCTTTGTCTGGTCCTTCACCGACCTGGGCACGCCCCTGCTCATGGAGTACCGCCAAGTCATTCCCTACCAGGCATTTTCCCTGGTCACGGATCTGAACCAGAACCCCATGGGCTTCGCCCTGACCACGGTCATGGGCGTGGTGGGTCTGGGCGGCTATTGGATCAGCCAGGCTCTTTCCCGGGGACAAGCGCAGTTCCACGGCAAAGGCATGCGGCCGGCATCGGAAAAGACCCCCCGCCGTTTCCACGGCATCGCCGCCTCCGTCCTACTCGCCTCCATATTACTGCTGGCCTTCCTACCCGTGGCCGCCATCGCGGTCATGGCCTTGGCCCGTAGTTGGTTCCTATCGGTGGCTCCGGAATCCTACACCCTGGATTATTTCACCCAGCTCTTCAGCCATCGCATTACCCGAGGCAGCATCCAGACCAGCCTATTCCTTTCCAGCTTGGCCGTGCTAGCGGATCTCGCCCTGGGATGGTGGTTGGCGCGCATGGTGCTCGCGTCCAGCGGTTTCTGGGCGAAACTTTGGGAAACCCTGGCCATGGTCCCTCTGGCGCTTCCCGGCATCATCCTGGCGTTCGGATACGTAGCCCTGTTCGCAGGCACGCCCTTGGATCCCGCCGGCAATCCCCTATTCCTGCTGGTGATGGCCTACGCCATGCGGCGCGTGCCTTTCGCTTTCCGTAGCATCCTCACCGGATACCGAAGTATGCCCGCGCAGATCGACGAAGCGGCGCAAACCCTGGGTCAGGGATTCTGGGGCCGCGTCTGGAACATCCATTTTCCCCTATTGACGCCCTACTTCCTGGCGTCCGGCCTGCTGGTGTTCGCATTTTCAATGCTGGAGGTGAGTGACTCGCTCATCCTGGCCATGCGGGAGTTCTATTATCCCATCACCAAGGCCATGTATTTCTTGACCACGCGGGCCGGGGACGGGAACAATCTCGCGGCCGCGCTGGCCGTGGTGGGAATGGTGATTCTGGCGGGGGCGATCGCGGTGGCGAGCCGGCTGCTGGGAAACAGGTTCGGGGAGATGTTCAAAAGCTAGGGGCTACTTCTCCCAGCCTTCCTTGCCGAGCAGCGGGACGAACCTGCAATCGCCCATGTCCGTCTCGCGGAATTCGTTTCCGATTCGGTCCACGCAAAGCAGCTTCTGGTATTCCCGGCCGCCGGTCGGGATCAGCATGCGGCCCCCATCGGCGAGCTGGAGCTTGAGCTTGTCCGAGACCACGGGCGCGCCCGCGGTGACGATGATGCGATCATACGGGGCCCAGCTTTCCCAACCCAGGCTGCCATCCCCCACTTTATAGATGATATTGCGAAGGCCGAGTTGCTCCAGGATCTGCTGAGCGCGCTTCGAAAGCGAGGCGATTCGCTCCACCGTATAGAGTCGGGGGGTATAATGGGCCAGGATTGCCGTTTGGTATCCCGACCCCGTGCCGATCTCCAGGATCTTGTTTCCCTTGCGGGGAGCCAGGGCGTCGGACATGACGGCCACCATGGACGGCTGGGAGATGGTCTGCTCCGACCCGATGGGCAGAGAGATGTCGGAATAGGCCTTTGAACTCAAGGCCGAATCCAGGAAAAGATGGCGCGGTAAGGTGGTCATGACGGCCTTGAGCTCGTCATTCTTGAGGCCGAGGCGGTTCCAGACGCCGTCCACCATAAGGCGACGGGCCGTTGTCAGGGCGTCCATGCCAGCCTCCAATACATTTTCAGGAAACGGATCGAATCCGCCGCGAGCCGCATATGCGAACCATTATCGGTATACACGGTGGCGATGTCCACCGGAACGATGGAATAGCCCTTTCGGCCCGCGAGCACCAAGGCCTGGGATTCCCATTCGAATCGGCCGTGCCGGGGATAGGCGGCGGCGGCCACCGCGTCCAGACGGTACATGCGGAAGCCGCATTGGGCGTCGTAGACCGGCCTGCCCGCGAGGCGGGAAATCATCCTGGTGGTGACAGAATTGCTGAAGCGTCGATGCCAGGGCATGGGGCTGCCCCGGATGCCGCGGCGGCCGACCACGATGGCGGTATCGTCCGCGACCTTGGCCTTCCAGAATCCCTCCAGATCCCTGGGAACGTGCTGGCCGTCCGCGTCCATGGTGATCGCCCAAGCCCATCCCTTTTCCCGGGCCCAGAGTAGCCCCGTCATTAAGGCCGATCCCTTTCCCTGATTCGTTTCATGTCTCAGGCAGGTTACTCCCGCGCTCCTGGCCCTCTCCGCGGTGGCATCCCAGGAGCCGTCGTCGATCACGGCGATCCGTTCCGGCTTGACATGCTCGAGAAGAGACGAGAGGGTTCCGCCCAGATAGGCTTCGGCATTGTATGCCGGAATGACGATGCCGGAAATTTCTCGAAAAAACATGCTCTCTTCCGATGCCGAAATGGCCACCCTCTCAAAAGCTATTTTCAATTCAGGGGCCGGTTCTCGCCTAGGGGCGGAGCGATAAATAATAAAAATTTCAAGACGATGCAGAAGCTGGTTTGTCAGCATTTAATGGCGGCATCACCCTGCCCTTCGCAATCGATAGGTATTTCGCCGGACCCCTCCCATCCAAGTAACCTTTACCGGATCATAGCCCCTCTCCCCCAGGCTTGCCGCTCTTGCGGCCCTTTCGGGCGCAATGGCCCTCACTCTGGACCAAACTTACCTTCCGCATCCTATGGCGCCCTATCTCCTTATCTTCTGCCATGTTCCCTGCCCCTGTCCCGTCCGCGAAAAACCGCATTTGGCTCCGCTAGACGCCCGGAGGCGGAGCCGGGAGCCACCCTTAGGGAAGCGGGGAAGCCGGGGTACTGGAATGCAGGCCGGCAGGCGGGGCATCCATGCGGATCCTGTAATCAGCCCCCCGCGCGCGCAATCTTAGGATGCCGCCTCAGTTTGTAGACCTGTACGTTACGGTTACCGGGTTGGACCAGTACCTTGCGCGTTTCCACCTTGAAACCCTCAGCGGCCGCGAACAGGGAGAACCCCTCCGCGGCGGATCGACCGGGATCCGCGAGGAAGGCCGTCCCGTCCGGGGCCAAGTGCCGGGACAGAAAGGCCAGAATCGGAGCCTGGTTCTCCTGCGCGTACAACATATCCCCCGCAAGCACCAAGCCGAATTCCGCCTTGGCGGGAAAGGATCGGAAATCCGCGCAGAATACCCGGCCCTTGGTGGCGTATGCCCCGTTGCGGGCGATATTCAGGGCCGCCATCCGGCAGGCGTCCGAATTGAAATCACAGCTGAACGGTTCGAGGCCGAACCGGATGCGCAACCATGTCGACAGACCTCCGGATCCGCACCCCACGTCCAGGACCGGACCTGGCCAACGAGCCGGATCTTCCTCGTCCAGGACTTCGGCCAAGGCATAGGTGGCCAGCCAATCCTCCAGCCAATAGGGCCAAGCCCGCTCTTTCAGGCCCCTAATGGCCACAATCCGATCCAATTCGGCCGGAGTATAGGGCACGGTGGCGAGGTTCACGGTCGTTCCGGCCAGGACCAAGTCCTGGTTAACCAGGGGAAATCGGGTCCCCGCTATGATAAAATGGGAATACATGTGCTTATCCGCCCTTTCCCGCCTTAGCGGGTGGTTATCCATCCTCGGGTTTTGCGGGTGCTCCCTGAGCCTCGAAAATCCGGAGTTGGACGCCCAGAAAAAACTAGCAAAGCCCACCCCCGCCACCATGTCCGCTTTGGTGGGACGATGGAAGGGCGACTCCACCTTCGCCGTGGACGATACCCGGGCTTCCGGCCTGGACGACAACACTTACATGGAACTCTTCGCGGATACGACCTTTTCGCAAAGAGATACCACCCGTCTGGTCTTTCCGAAAGGTTCCGACGGAGAGTTCTACCTGGGGGGCGATACTCTCATCACCTTTCCTACCGCCGCCGCTCCGGACACCTTCATGATCAAGCTGAGGTTCCTGGGGAACTACCTGGAAATCTTCAACGTATCCGAACAGCGTTACAGCTTTTACCACAAGGTGAAACCCCAGGACTCGGCGACGCAGATCCAAATGCTGCTGGACAGTCTTTGGACTAAACAGGGACAGCGCCTCGATCCGGGCATTTTCCAATTGGAGGAGCAGGTCCGGAACTTTTCTTACCTGAGGTTCAAGGGCGACTCCATGTTCTCGGATGTCCGCCGCAACGGAATCATCCGGACCGATTCCGGGCCGTTGACGAAAACCGGCCTCAAATGGACTTGGAAGGCTAGCTCCGGGACCTTGGATTTCATCGCTGACTTGGTCGACGACGACTCCCTGCGCATGTGGCCGCTCACCGAGGGGCGCCCGGATTCCGGGTTTCACCGATACGTCAAAACCAGCCGTTATCACCCACGGGACGTGGACATGCGGCCGATGATCGGGCATATGCGCGGCGATTCCATCCGCTATTCCAACCGGTTCCTGGAAAACCATTTTGGACAATACTACGACTGGGTATTCACCGAAGACCACAAGTTGCGGGTGGAAACCAACATGACGGAAATGCCCATATTCGAAACCTGGACTCTCGATTCCGGATTCCTTTCTTTGGACGCGCCCGGATACAAGGGCGTCCGCTTCCAGGTGGACACAGTTGGCGGCGGTATGGTCAAATTGCTGCCGGACTCGGGAAAAGCCTTCGGCAAGGCCGCGATCATCCACCAAACCAAGGTGGATCCGAATCGGTTCCGCAACAAACCCTTGGAGCGCTTCGAACAGGCGAGCTATCTGCAACTGGTCATCAACGGGGACACGGCAGATTATTTCTTCCGCTCGACCTGGCTCAAGGATCAATTCGAAATAGCCAGGATCGACGGCGACTCCACCCTTTGGGCCTCCATCACCGTGAACAAAGCCTTGGAGACGTACCAAAGCAGCCAACCCGGATTCTATTTCGCCTTCGAAGGAATGGATGAGACTCTCGGCCGCTACCAATGCAAAGCGGTTCCGGAAAAGGATATGGTCATCCGCTCTACGGAGGGGAGCGATCCCCTGTTGGCGCAAGGATTGGTGCAGGGCGCTTGCAAAATCCTGTCCGCCGCACGCCCCTTCACCGATTCGACCCTGATCCTGGAAGGCTCCTTCCGGCTCAAGCGGAAAACCTACGGAAGCTTCCAATCAACCGCCTGGTTTTTCTGATGAAAAGGGCTCTGCATGTTTAGCGACGGAGCCAATCCCCGACCGGTTTCGGTTGTCATTCCCACCTATATGCGGGAAAAGGTCCTTTGGGACAGCGTAGCCGCCTTACGGTCGCAATTCCTGGAAGGGGACGAACTCCTGGTGGTGGATCAGAACCGGCCTCCTTTGCGGGCCCCGGCGGAACTGGAAGGCCCCTGGCTTCGACTATGCACGCTCGACCGTCCTTCCCTGACCCGTGCACGCAACCTCGGCATCGCCCTGGCCCGGCATGACCGGGTCGTTTTTCTGGACGACGATATCATTCCGGATCCGGACCTGCTCCTCCGGCTCAAGCAAATGACCCTGGAGCATCCGGACCGTATCCTCACAGGCGTTGTCGATCAAGACGACAAGCCCGAGGACGTGCCCTCTCCGGGATACGTGAATCTGAAGACCGGGGAGATCCGCACTAATTTCAGCCGGCCGCTCTCGGGGGAGGTCCCCTTTTTTCCCGGTTGCCTGTTCCTGGTTCCCAAGTCATGCCTTCCCCCCGAACCTTGGTTCTGCCCCGCCTTCAAAGGAGCCTCCCAAGGGGAGGAAATCGATTTCTCCCTGCGCGTGCGATCCCGCCGCGTCAAGATCCATTCCGATCCCTCCATACGCATCTTCCACCTGAAAGTGGTGGAAGGCGGGTGCCGCTCTCCGGAATTCCGCCGGCGATTCTTCCTGGATCAGGTTTTCAATCAAGGCCTTTTCTTCGGAAGGCACGGTCTGCCGATGGGGCTGCCGTCATTTGCCAAGCGGTTGAAGGGATTCATCGAATTCCATTCCCGAAAGCCGGGCACTTACTCCCATTCATCCTGGTTGGCCGCCCAGGCTCTGGCAAGCATGGCTTCAGGGCTGCTGGCGGGAATCCGGTACCGGGGAAAGTAGATCCTCCAGACCGATCGATCGGCGTAGATAGAACCGCCCCTCCTCGAAAACGAGCCAGACAGGCACGGAATCCAGCTTGACGGGCGTTCCCGCGATCAAGCTTTTCAACCGACCGTGGGCATCCGAACCGGCCCCGGAATGGTGTTCGAGGATGATGCGCGCGGAATTGGCGCCCTTGATCAAAACCTTGCTCTGGGAATCCGATCCGAAAAACTCGGCCAGGCGCGCCTTCCAGGTGGGGTCGATGAAATGGGGCTTGTAGGTCACGTGGGGATAGGCCTGCCGCATCACCTTGAAGCTCTCCAGGTTTTCCCGACTGTCATCGTAAAATGAGATGTCATTGAAACCGCGCCCCACCAGGTCCTCGGCGATGACCAGGGCCTTACGTTGGGAAACGGACAAGGTTGCGAAAGGCGCGGCCCGGATCACCCCCTCGCGATCCTTGTAGCCTGAAAAGCGACTGTCCGAAACCGCAAAGATGAGTTCATTGGACAGGCGCACGCCGAACAGGGAGCGGAAGAGCCGGATGAGGAACGGAGCGTGGAGCTTCTTGTCCGACCGGGCCGTAAGGATGCCGAATTCGCTCCGGGTCCCGTACTTGAGGATGGTATCGATGATGGTCTTGGTGTATTTCACTACGATGCCCCGGGACAGGATTCCCAGGTCGGAAAATTCATGGAAGTCGAAAACTTCCCCGGGATCGGGCCGATACAAGGTGAATTCCGCCGGAGCCAGGGATCGCATGAGAATGCCGTTCCCATCCCGCACCAATATCCTGGCATCCGTCTGGATCAAGGTGTCGTCCAAGTCGAATAGGTGGATGCTTTTGCGCTGCTCGTCCATTGCCCCTCAATTTATCAATTCGGCGGCCCGGGGTGCCATCCCCTTATTAAGCTAAATTAGCCGATGCCTTCCCCCGGGGGGGCCAAGGTTACGTCGCAGCAATGTTCACCTACCTCTGTAAAACCTTCCATCACCTGCATGCGCGGCCGCGTACGGTGCTCGCCTTGGCCATCCTGCTCACCCTCGCCGCGCTCTTCCCCCTCAAGCGGCTGGAAATGCGCATGTCCTTGTCGGACCTGCTTCCCGAGGACTTCGCCAGCGTCAGGACCTGGAACCAGATCGGGGAAAAGTTCGGGGGATTGGGACATCTTGCCATCGTGGTGCATTCTCAGGATTCCACCGCCAACCAGGCGGCGATTTCGTTCCTGGCCGATCACCTGGTCAGCCATCCAGACGTCAACTTCCTGGAATACCGCACCGAGGCGGATTTCTACAAGGCGCATAAGCTCCTTTACATCTCCCTCAAGGACCTCCAGGAAGTGGAGAAGCGGGTGGAAACGGGTTTCTACCTGAGCCGGAAGAAGCACAATCCCCTAATCCTGGATCTCCTGGACGACGACGAGAAGGAGGAGTCGTTCGAGGAAACCAACCTCGACGATCTCCAGCGGAAATATTTTGCGCGCCTACAGGCCTTTTTGGGCAATCCGGACGGCAAGACCCTGGTTCTGCGGGTATATCCGAATTTTGACATCAACGACATCTCGCGCTGCCGGGCATTCTACAACGACGTCAAGACGGTGACGGCCCAATACCGGGAACTCTCGCCCGGCAAGCCGGACCTGCTCTATACCGGCGACATGATGCGCAACATCCAGAACGAGGGTAAGCTCTATTCCGAGATCATCGACTCCGCCAAGAGCTCCCTTTATCTGACTGCTCTGCTGCTGCTCCTTTATTTCATACGCATCCCCGTGGGTGCCATCCTGGCCCTGATACCCCTGGCCATGGCCACGATATGGACCTTGGCCCTGACCTCGTCAATCGTGGGCTATCTGAGCCTGATCACGGGTCCCTTGAGCCTGCTGCTGGTGGGCATCGGCCTGGAATCGGCCATCCAGCTGCTCGCGCGTTACCGGGAGGAGCGCCGGAAGAATTTCAGCGCCGCGGTGGCCTTCGAGACCCTCATCCTGGAAACGGGTCCCGCCATCACCACCGGAGTGCTGGTAAGCGCCGCAGCATTCCTAACCCTCATGATCACGGATTTCCGGGGCTTCGCCCAGTTCGGTCTCATGGCCGGAATCGGAATGTTGTGCACCCTGATCGCGGTGCTGGTGGTGTTCCCCTGCATCCTCATCATCGTAGAACGGTTCGGCATCCTGCCCGCATTTGGGAGCCGCATCTACAATTTCAACCTCTTCCGCAGCCTGCCTTACCGGAAATGGAGATGGCACCTGGCCGCCCTAGCGGCTTTCACCCTTTTCGCCGTCCACCGCGGCATCCAGGTCAAATTCCAGTTCAACTTCGACAAGCTCACCTTCGCCAACAGCAACCTGCAGGCGGACAGCCTGGTGCAGGCTGCGGGCGAGGCGATCACACCCCCTGCCGTGGTCATCACCCGCACCCATGAAGAAGCCCAAGCGGTGGCGGAAGCCGTGCGCCGCATGATGCGCGAAGATACCCTGACCCCCACCATCCAGTCGGTGACCACCATGACGGATCTGCTCCCCGCCGACCAGGAGGAGAAGCTTCGCATCATCGCGAAGCTGAAGAAAGCAGTCGCCACCCTCGGCGCGAATGCTCCGGGAACCCTGGGAGCCAACCTGGATAAGTTGAAGGATGCCTGGGAAACCCGGGCGCTCACCCCAGCGGATCTGCCTGAGAACTACAAGAAGAAATTTCTGGGCAAAGACACTCTTTCGGGCCAATTCACCTTCATCTTCCCGTCCGTTAACCTGCGGGAGGGATGGAATAACATCGCCTTCGCCGAGGACGTCCGCAACATCAAGGTGGAAGGCTTCGGAACCTACCAGGCCTCGGGTACGCCGGTGGTGCAGGCCGATCTGCTCGCTCTCATCATCCCTGATTCGCGCCGGGCATTCCTGCTGGCCTTCTTCACCATCGCCATGCTGGTATTGCTTGACACCAAATCGTTGCGCGGGACGGCCGTGCTCGTACTTCCCTTGCTCTTCAGCCTGATCTGGACCTTGGGCATCATGAAGCTCTTCGGAATCAAGCTGAATTGGTATAACCTCGTCGCCTTTCCCGCCATGGTGGTGTTTGGCATCAACAACGGCATCCACCTTTACCATCGCTACATTGAAGAGGGCCGCGGTTCCCTGCGCTTCGTGCTGCGGCGGACCGGCGAAGCCACGGCGGTGGCCACCATGGTGGGCATGGCGGGATTCGTGGGGCTCGCATTTTCGGGACATCGCGGGCTGGCCTCCCTGGGGCAGACGGCGCTGATAGGACTGAGCATGAGCATTCTGGCACCCATGATCATCATGCCGCTCATTATCGGGTACCTGGAGGAGCGGGCCAAGGTGGAGGCGGAGCCGGAGCCTGAAAAGGAAAAGCATTGCGAACCTGTGGCGCCTTGACGTCGTAACCGCCGCCGCATTTTTGGGAGCGCAGTATGTCGCCGGTCACATACTAAAGGTTAAAGCCGCGCGTTGAACCGTGGCTTCAGATCAAAATACAGATTCCTGTAGAGGGCGAGCTTGCGCTCGTATTCCCCCGCCCAGTCCGTTTCCGGCTGGATGATATGATCGATGGTGGGCGCGGTGCAAACCGCCTCCGGCTCCTCTCCGGTAAAGGCAAGGCGCGCCAGGCGCGCGGCACCGTAGGCGGGACCGGCTTCGCCGCCCTTGCGATAGAGCAGCGGCCGTTTCAGCACCGAGGCTATGATGCGGCCCCATAGAAGGCTGCGGGCCCCCCCGCCGATGACGCTGACATCCCTGAGATCGGCACGTGCGTCCAGTAGGGCGCGTTGGCCGTCCGCGAACGCAAAAGCCACGCCTTCCAGCACCGCGCGACCCAGGGAGGCGCGGGTTGTCTCGTGGGTCATGCCGAAAAAGACGCCTTGGGCCAGGGGGTTGTTATGCGGCGTGCGCTCTCCGGAAAGATAGGGTAGGAAGATGAGCGAGTCCCGGGCGGAGCCGGGATTGGATTCGGATTCGATTTCCGCGAGCAGGGTGCTTTCATCCGCCGCGCCCGTAAGCTTTGCCACCCAGGTCAGGGAGGAGGCGGCGCTCAGGATCACGGACATCTGGTGCCAGGCGTTCGGGAGGCAATGGCAAAAGGTATGCACGGCCCCTTCGGGGTTGGCGGAATAGGATCCGGCCGCGGCGAAATAGACGCCGGAAGTGCCTAGGGAAAGAAAGCCATCGCCCGGACGGACCACGCCCGCGCCGGCGGCACCCGCGGCATTGTCGCCGGCTCCGGCGGCCACGATGACATCGATGGAAAGGCCCCAACTCGCGGCCACGGTCGCAGTCAGCTTGCCGGTCGCCTGGGTGCCTTCGTAAAGTTCCGGCATGGCGGATCGCTTCAGGCCGGTCGCCTCCAGGAGTTCATCGGACCAGGCGCGCTTGCCTACGTCCAGCCACAAGGTGCCGGAGGAGTCGGACATGTCCGAAGCGTAGTTTCCGCACATGCGCATGCGGAGGTAATCCTTAGGCAACAGCACGCGCTCCACCCGGCCGAAGGTATCCGGTTCGTGGCGGGCGACCCACATCAGTTTAGGCGCGGTGAAACCGGGCATGGCCAGGTTTCCTGTGATCTTGCGGCTTTCGGGAACGCGGCGTTCAAGTTCAAGGCATTCCGCCGCACTGCGCCCATCGTTCCAGAGGATAGCGGGACGGAGTACGCGGTCCTGCCGGCCGAGCAGGGTAGCGCCATGCATTTGTCCGGAGAGGCCGATGGCCTTGATACCCGCGAATTCCCGGGGACGCGAAGCGCGCAGGGAAAGCACGGCTTGGTTGGCCGCAGTCCACCATTCCTCGGGATCCTGCTCAGACCAAAGAGGATGCAGACGCGAAACGGAAAGGGGTGCGGAGGCTTGTTCGATCAGATTCTGGTTTTCATCCACAAGGATGGCCTTCACCGCAGAGGTGCCCAGATCGATTCCCAAAAATGTCATGGCTAAACTATATGAAACCGGGCCCTGATTGGTTTGTAGAAATTATTCATCTCTCGGTATAAAATCAGCATTGCTACCCTTTGACGTCAAAATTCAACCCTGCTTTTGGGAAAATGGCCGTTACTGCTCGGTGAGTGCAGGCTCGCCAACTTGATAAACGTCCGAATAATCGCGAGGGTTGAACTCTTCGCGGTATTTGTCCATGGACAGCAAACCGTCGCCTGCAGATGCGATGGCCAAAGCCAGCACCGCGTATTTGAGGTTCGGCATGTAAAGGGAATTCCCCCAAGCCGCCATCCGTCCGGCCCCGAGGATGACCAGCGGGAGAAGCGGCAGCAACATGCGATGGACCAGATCCTCCGGCCGCATGGCCAGCATCAGGATGAAATAGCCGAGCAGGAAAAGGTTGATAAGGACCGAGCGCCCCGCCATGACGACGAGACAGAAAACGAATCCGAGAGCGATTACGGCGCTGATCAGGGTTTTCAGGATCGAAGCCTGGAGCAGACCATAGGAGCCGTAGAAGAACACCGAGGGCAGCAAGGAAACGAACAGGGAACGGAAATTATGCATCACCCGTTCGATCCAGGAAAAGGGTTCATAGGCCCCCCGGTTCCCGATCACTAGGGCGAAGTCCGGTAGTCCCGGGATCTGCCCGAAGGCGATCGCCTGTCCGGCGAAATAGGGAACCGCGGCGGCCGCCAGGATGAGGCCCCGGCGCGCATCCTTTTGGAAGAGGAGTTGGACCGCATAGGCGCCAAGCAGGGGTAGTCCCGCGGTACGCAGGGAAACCAGGAACACGGCCAGCAGGGGCAGAAAGTCCCTGGCCTTGGGGATCGAGTTGAGGTAAAAGAATAGCATCATGAAAAAACAGAAAGGAATGTCCGAATACACATAGGTGGTCCATAGCCTGACGATGGGATTGGCCAGCAGGACCAGGGTGAGCAAGAGGGCGATCCCATGCCCGATGCGGCGGTGGAGGCAGAACCAGGTCAGAACGGCGAAGCCATAACCGAACAAGGCCGTGGTCCAGGGATAGAGCTCCCACTGTTGTCCGAACAAGGGATGGAAGATCGAGAGGAGGACCGGGTATCCCAGGGGACGCAAAAGGAAAAGACTGCCGTCACCTAAGGCGAGGTTTTCGAACGGCCGGCCTGTGAAAAAGCCTTTGACCAGGAAGAGGTATTGCTCATCGTCGACGAGCAGGCCGCCGGGCCTAAAGGAGACCGCCACCACGACCAGGATGGCCAACATGCAAAGGGCGGTCTTCCCGAGCTCTGGGATGGCGAATCCGATGCTCGCCGTTTGCACTTGGACCGGGGTTGCCATGAATCCATTGTACCACCGAAGCTCCGGGGGCCTCAATACGGGAATGCCGTAATCTGAACGCCCGGTTTCAGGGAAAAGTTGGTCCCGTCAGATTCGGATATGCCCCGGGGTGCGCGGAAAGGGGATCACGTCCCGAATATTCCCCATCCCAGTCACGAATTGCACCAGACGCTCGAATCCCAGGCCGAATCCCGCATGGGGCACGCTTCCGAAGCGCCGCAAATCCAAGTACCATTGCAGGGGGGCATGGTGCATGCCCATTTCCTTGATGCGGGAAAGCAGCACCTCTTCCCGGTCTTCCCGTTGGGCGCCGCCTATGATCTCCCCGATTCCGGGTACCAGCACATCCATGGCGCGCACGGTCTTGCCGTCCGGATTCACCTTCATATAGAACGCCTTGATACCCTTGGGATAATCCGTGAGCACGACCGGGGCCTTGAACACCTTTTCCGTGAGGAAGCGCTCGTGTTCGGACTGCAGATCGATGCCCCATTCCACGGGGTACTTGAAGGACTCGCCGCTTTTCCGTAGCAGCTCAACGGCCTCGGTATAGGTCAACCGTTGAAAGGGTTTTTCGACAACGGTAGTGAGGGTTTCAAGCAGGGTCGGTTCCACCCGTTGCTTGAAGAATTCCAGTTCCAGAGGGCATTTGGCCAGAACGGCCTTGAGCAGATGCCGGAGGAACTCTTCGGCCAGTCGCGCATTGTCGTCTAGATCGGCGAAGGCCATTTCCGGCTCCACCATCCAGAATTCCGCCAGATGGCGTGAGGTGTTGGAGTTTTCCGCCCGAAAGGTTGGGCCAAAAGTGTACACGTTTCCCATGCTGCAGGCATAGGCCTCCGCTTCCAGTTGGCCGCTCACCGTCAGGTTGACCGCCTGGCCGAAAAAATCCTTGTGGAAGTCGACGCCCCCGTCTTCCTGGCGGGGCGGTTTGTCCAGATTGAGGGTGGTGACATGGAACATCTGGCCCGCCCCTTCGGCATCGTTGCCGGTGATGATGGGCGTATGCAACCAGATAAAGCCCCGCTCCTGGAAGAATTCATGGATGGCCATGGACAAGACGTTCCGTACCCGGGCGATGGCGGAAAAGGTATTGGTGCGGGAACGGAGGTGGGTGAAATCCCGCAGGTATTCCATGGTCATCTTTTGCTTGGCGATGGGATAGGTCGCCGGATCGCATGCCCCAATCAGGGTCACTTCCGTGGCCTGGACCTCGACCGCCTGCTTGCCTCCCTGGGACTGCACTTCCTTGCCCAGGACAGAGACGGAAGATCCCGGATAGAGCTTGGGGATTTCGGAAAGGTAGTTCGGCAAATCCCCGGGTACGACTATCTGCAGATTCTGGAAATACGACCCATCACTGACCTCCAGAAATGTCAGACCAGCCTTGGATTCCCGCTTAGTCCTGACCCATCCCTGGACCTGAACCTCGGACCCGAAACGAGGACTGACCAGGACTTCACGGACTTTGCGTTTCAAAGGGAAAGCCGACATATCACCATCCTTGTTATGATCTTTTCAAGCCGATGTAATATAAGGGCTTATACGCATGAAAGAAATGCATTTTTGATATTGACCTGCCCGTCGAGGTCAGGAAAAATTTGGGGATTTGGGGACCCGAAAATGGAGTGCCAGTTTGAATCATCTACCAAAACGGTAGATAATATGTTATGTTGGTGAAGTACTCTCACAATTGATAAGCAAGGTGATAAGAGTGAGTAAGTCCTCTTTGGAAATGGGTCCCGCAGCTGAAAAGCCCCCCACCCCGATGGGTTCTATATCCACTGCGCCTGAGAATCAGCCCGTTCCCGATTCCAGCATCCGCAAATTTTCGAAAAAAATAGAAACCCTGGCGGCCAATCCCAAACATAGAGGCGCCTTTTTCACGGAAGACGCTTCCACCAAGGATCTGGCTCTCGCTACCGCCAAGTTCAAGGACATCAAGGTCTATTGGCTGGTGGATCCCCAAACCGACTTGATTTACGATGCCAAGTTCTTCTCCTATGGCGGGGCCGCTTCGGTGGCCCTTGGGGAAATGGTTTGCACCTTGGTCAAGGGCATGAAGGTGGAATCGGCTTGCGCCATCACCCTCCAGCAAATCGAAAGCCTGCTTAGGGACGAGCCGGAAACTCCGGCCACCGCCGCCCCCGCCGCCGAGGTTTTCAGTTCCCTGCCCCAACTTCTGGAAAGCGCCAAGGAAGTCTACGTTTCGGCGAAAGCCTTGGCCCTGGCCACCATCACCATGAAGGCGTCCTCCAATGGACAGCCCCGGAAATCGAGCTTCGAAGCCCTTACCGAGGCCGACACGGCCTGGCTGGCCAAGGCCAAGGATGAGCAAATCAAGATCATCGAAGGCATTATCGACAAGGATATCCGTCCCGGGCTGAACATGGACGGGGGGGATTTAACGATCCGGGATCTGGAAGAGGGCCAACGGCTCATGATCAAGTGGCAGGGTGCCTGCGGCGGCTGCGCGTCGTCAACCGGCGCGACATTGTCCTACATCGAGGATTCCCTGCGACGGCAGGTTTTCGGCGGAATGCAGGTCGTTCCGGTCGAAGAATAACGCGCGTAAAGGCAAACATGGAAAATGCGGAATATAAATACGGGTTTACCACCGACGTTGAGATGGAGTCCTTCGGTAAAGGACTCAGCGAGGACGTGATCCGCGCCATCTCCAAGAAGAAGAACGAGCCTCCCTTCCTGCTGGAATTCCGCCTCAAGGCCTACAAGAAGTGGCTGACCATGAAGGAGCCCAACTGGGCCCATGTCAAATATCCGGCCATCAACTACCAGGACATCGTCTACTTCTCCCAGCCCAAGCAGAGGCCCACCCTGAACGGCCTCGACGAGGTCGATCCGGAAATTCTGAAGACCTTCGAGAAACTGGGCATTCCCCTCGACGAACAGAAGCGCCTTTCCAACGTGGCCGTGGATGCGGTCTTCGACAGCGTGAGCGTGGCCACCACCCATAAGAAAAAGCTGATGGAACATGGGGTCATCTTCTGCTCCATCAGCGAAGCCGTGCACGAGTATCCCGAATTGATCGAGGAATACCTAGGCTCGGTAGTTCCCGTGGCCGACAACTTTTACGCAGCCCTCAACTCCGCCGTCTTCACGGACGGCTCCTTCGTGTACATCCCTCCGGGGACCAAATGCCCGATGGAACTATCCACTTACTTCCGCATCAACACCGAAGAATCCGGTCAATTCGAGCGCACCCTCATCGTCTGCGCCGAAGGCAGCTACGTATCCTACCTGGAAGGCTGCACGGCCCCGAAGTTCGACACCAACCAGCTGCATGCCGCGGTGGTGGAACTCGTGACCCTGGACAATGCCGAGATCAAATACAGCACGGTCCAGAATTGGTACTCCGGGGACCCCAAAACCGGTAAGGGTGGCATCTACAACTTCGTAACCAAGCGCGGCAAATGCCTGGGCAAGAAGTCCAAGATTTCCTGGACCCAGGTGGAGACCGGTTCGGCCATCACCTGGAAATATCCCAGCTGCATCCTGGTCGGGGACGAAAGCGTCGGGGAATTCTATTCCGTGGCCCTGACCAACGGGCACATGCAGGCCGACACGGGAACCAAGATGATCCACCTGGGCAAGAACACCAAGTCCAGCATCATATCCAAGGGCATCGCGTCGGATTTCAGCAGCAACGCCTACCGGGGGATGGTGCGCATCGCCCGGAACGCCACCGGCGCGCGCAACTATTCCCAGTGCGACAGTATGCTGGTAGGGCACAATTCGAGCGCCCATACCTTCCCCTATATCGAAACCGGCAATGCAGGCTCCCAGGTGGAGCATGAAGCCTCCACCTCCAAGATCAGCGAAGACCAGCTTTTCTACTTCCAGGCCCGAGGCATCCCCCGCGAGGAAGCCATCAGCATGATCGTGAACGGGTTCTGCAAGGACGTGTTCAACCAACTGCCGATGGAATTTGCCGTGGAAGCGCAGAAGCTTTTGTCGTTGAAGCTTGAGAACAGTGTTGGATGATTTCCGCGCTGCCGACCGGCCCCTCGATTTCCAATCCGAACCAATCAATCAGCCTTGACGGGAACATATGACCACTACGGCCCAATACATGTTGGAAGTTAGAGACATCGAAGCTTGCGTCGGCGAAAACGAGGACGTGACGCGAATCCTCAAAGGCATCAACCTCTCCGTCAAGGCGGGCGAGGTCCACGCCATCATGGGGCCCAACGGGTCCGGCAAGAGCACCCTGTCGAAGATCATCGCCGGGCATCCGGATTACCAGGTGACCAAGGGCGAGATCCTGTTCAACGGCGAGAACATCCTTGAGCTGGAGCCGGACGAGCGCTCCCGCAAGGGTATTTTCATGGGCTTCCAATATCCCGTCGAAATCCCCGGCGTCAACAATGCCGAGTTTCTGCGCATGGCGTACAACCAACTCCGCAAAGCGGAACGCAAGGAAGAGGCCGACCCCCTGGACTTCGAGGACATCCTGGACGCCAAAATGAAGACCCTGGACATGGACGCGAAGTTCAAGGAACGGGCCATCAACGAAGGCTATTCCGGCGGCGAGAAGAAACGCAACGAAATCCTTCAGATGGCAGTGCTGGATCCGGCTCTGGCCATCCTGGACGAGACCGATTCGGGCCTGGACGTGGACGCCCTTAAGGTCGTGGCGGGCGGAATCAACCGCCTGCGCGGGCCGGGCAAGGCCATTGTGCTCATCACCCATTACCAGCGTTTGCTGGACTACGTGAAGCCGGATTTCGTCCATGTCCTGAGCGGCGGTCGCATTGTCAAGTCGGGCGGACCGGAGCTCGCCCTCGAAGTGGAAAAGCAGGGCTACGATTGGCTGGTGAAATGAGCGGATCGATGAGCGAATCGAATACCCTGGCCCCAGCCACCCAATTCATGCGGACGGTCCCCGTTCCGGAACTGCCTCAGGCCCTTGAAGCCGCCGTGCCCGGATGGATTTCCGGTGGCGACACCGCCTTGACGGAAATCCGCTCTGCTGCCTTCAACGCATTACGCAAAACCGGTCTGCCCCATTCCGGCAGCGAGGATTTCAGCTATATCCGGGTGGGCGAATTCCTCCCCCACCTGGGACCGCCCGCCGCCGCGGCGCTTAGGGGCATCGCCGAAGGACTGCCCACTCCAGCCGACATCCAAGGGTTTCTCCCGCCCGAAGCCCGCGAATCCTATGCGGTGTTGGTGGACGGCGCCTATGTCTCCTCCCTTTCCAAACACCCCGAAGACTATCAGGTCATCTCCCTGGCCCAGGGCCTCGCCTCCCTACCTGCGAACCTGCACGCCTTGGCCGTCCAAACCGCTGCCGAAGAAACCGACGCCCCCGCGGCCATGGCGACCCTATTCGCCCGGGCCCCCCTGCTCATCCAGGTCCCGGCCAAAGCCGTCCCGGCGGCTCCCCTACTCCTCTTGCATATCCGCACGGGGTCCGTCGATGCCGCCAATTCGAAACCCGGTTGCGTCGACCCAGTCAACCGCAGCGATGCCTTCATCGTCATCCACGCCGGGAAGCTTTCCGAAGCGCGCATCCTGGTGCGTCACGCCGTCCAGTCCGCCGGCGCGCTCAAGCCCTCGGCCGGTTTCATGGAAAACGTCCATACCCTCGCCCTTATCGAAGAGTCCGCCTCCCTGAAATTCATGGAAGCCGGATCCGACGAGGTCGGCGAAACCGCCGGGAACATTCCCGGTTTCTCCGCCCGCGACATCCATTTCCGCAAGCTTACCGCCCGGCTCGACCGGAACGGCCGCCTGCTCGCGGTCTCGGCCCATACCGGCTCCCGGCTTACGCGCAATGTCTTTTCCGTAGACTTGGCCGGCGAAGGCGCCGAAGCCGACGTAAACGGCGCCACCGTGCTGACCGGCGCGAGCCAGTCCCACAACTACCTGCGCATCCGCCATCTGGTCCCCCAATGCGTCAGCCGCCAGCATTTCAAATCCGTGGCCGCCGATCAGTCCAAATCCAGCGTGGACGGGACCATCTACGTGGCCAAGGACGCCCAGCAGACCAACGCCTATCAGCTCATCAACAATCTGATGCTTTCCGACGAGGCCAGGGCCGACAGCAAGCCCCGGCTCATGATCTACGCCGACGACGTGAAATGCTCCCACGGAGCTACCTCCGGCAAACTGGATCCGGCCCAGCAGTTCTATCTGGAATCCCGAGGGCTTCCCCCGGTGCAGGCCCGGGCGCTCCTGACCGTGGCTTTCATCGCCGAGGTGCTGGAAAAATCCGGGAAGACCGGAGACGGATTCCGTGACGGCCTCGACCATGCCTTGCTGGACATCCTCCGCCACCGTCTGCCCCAGGGACAGGTCGCATCTTCCAAGCCTGGGGAAGGGAGCAATCATGGCTGACACGGTCACCAAGTCCAAACCCAACCTCGACATCAAAGGCGATTTCCCCGTTCTCAACCGCGATTTCAGCGGACAGCCCTTGCATTATCTGGACAGCGCCGCCACCACCCAAAAGCCCCTGGAAGTGATCCAGTCCATGGATACCTTCTACCGGGAAAGCTATGGGACCGTGCGCCGGGGCGTATATCGCCTGAGCGAAAAAGCCACCACCGCCTACGAAGGCACCCGCAAAAAAGTCGCAGCCCTCATCAATGCGGCCTCGGAGCGGGAAATCATCTATACCAGCGGCACGACTCAGTCCATCAACCTCGTGGCCTACAGCTACGGCGGCAGGTACCTAAAGGCGGGCGACGAAATCATCCTGTCTCAAATCGAGCATCACGCCAATATCGTTCCTTGGCAAATCATCGCCGAGCGGACCGGCGCGGTCATCAAGGTCATTCCCGTGGACGATACCGGGACCCTGATCCTTGAGGACTACAAGAAGCTGCTTTCCGACCGCACCCGCATCGTGGCGGTGAACCACATTTCCAACGCCCTGGGAACCGTGAATCCAGTGAAGGAAATCATCCGCCTGGCCCACCAGGCCGGACCCGGAGGCAAGGGCGCGGCCGTGCTCATCGACGGGGCCCAAGCGGTCGCCCATATGCCCGTGGATGTGCGGGACCTGGACGCGGACTTCTACGTCTTTTCCGGCCACAAAATGTTCGGTCCCACCGGCATCGGAATCCTCTACAGCAAGCTCGCCGTTCTCGAGTCCATGCCTCCTTATCAGGGCGGCGGGGACATGATCATGAAGGTGACCTTCGAAAAGACCACCTATCAGGCGCCGCCCCACCGGTTCGAGGCGGGCACGCCCCCCATCGTGGAAGTACTGGGTTTGGGCACGGCGGTGGATTATCTCAATCGCATCGGCTTGGACCGAATCGCAGCCCATGAAATGGCCTTGTTGGAATACGGCACCGCCGTCCTCAAGGAGGTACCGGGACTCCGCCTCATCGGCACCGCCGCCGACAAAGGTGCCATCCTTTCCTTTACCTTGGACGGGGTCCATCCCCACGACATCGGCACCCTATTGGACGAGGATGGCATCGCTATCCGGGCCGGCCACCATTGCGCCCAGCCCACCATGGATC
>JALYSE010000001.1:28401-56541 GCA_030854955.1 Fibrobacterota bacterium
ATCGGTCCCTATAACGACACGTCGGACCTGGACGCCCTGGTCAAGGGCCTCATCCGGATTGGAGACATGTTCCGCTAATGTCCCGCAGCAACGAGCTTTACCAGCAAGTCATCCTCGACCACAACAAGAATCCCCGGAACTACCGAACCATCCCGGAAGCGTCTTTTGTCTGCGAGGGGCATAACCCCCTATGCGGCGACCACATCACCGTATTCGTGAACGTGGACACGGCAGGTGCCCTCTCGGACCTGAGCTTCCAGGGAAACGGCTGCGCCATCTCCAAGGCCAGTGCCTCCATGATGACTGCCTATCTCAAAGGCAAATCCCTTGAAGAGGTAAAGGTCATTTTCACCGAATTCCATGATATGGTACGAGGAGAGTTTGACCCGGAAAGCCGCGAGAACCATTTGGGCAAACTCACGCTTTTCCAAGGGGTTAAGGAATACTCCTCACGAATCAAATGCGCTTCCCTGGCCTGGCATGCCCTGATGGGCGCCCTGGAAAAAAAGTCCCTCGCCAGTACGGAAGCCTAAAGACTCCTTTAGTCCTTTTGTCCCCATACCTCCCGTTTCCATCGCTATTCTTTTGGCGGGAAATCAATGAATTTAATAGATTTAACCTTTATACCTGGAGAAGCGGCCGCGGGGGTCTTCTCCAACCCATGGGAGCGCTATGACGACGAGACTTAAATTCGCGGTTATCGGATTAGGGCAGTGCGGTGGAAACCTGGCGAACTCGTTCGCAAAGTATGGTTATCCGAGCATGGCGGTGAACACCTCCATCCTGGATTTGAAGGATCTGGCCAACATACCCGAGAACCGTAAGATCCATGCACCCCTGAACGATACGGACGGAGCCGGTAAGGATCCCCGCATCGGCGAGAAGGCCATCTTCTCGCACCTCCCCAACATCCTAACGAGCATCCAGCAATTTGTTTCCGGCGCGGACGCGATCCTCATCACCGCCGGTCTGGGCGGCGGCACCGGCAGCAACATCGCCCTGCTCGGTAACATGCTCAAGCGCTTCAACCTGCCCATCGTGGCCCTGGTGACCATCCCCACCAACGATGAATCCGCCCTGTCCAAGGTCAATGCCTTGCGCGCGATCAATCGAATCGTGGGGGAAAACTTCGACTCCTGCATCATCGTGGACAATACCAAGATCCTGCATCAGTTCCCCGATAGCAGCCTGGCGGCCTTCTATCCCCAGGCCAACGATTACATGGTCAAGACCTTCACCAATTTCAACTCCCTGTCCACCGAGTTCTCCGCCAAAAGCCTCATCAGCTTCGACAACGAGGACTTCCGTAAGGTGCTGCTTTCAAAGGGTATACTCATCTTCGGCGAAACCGAATTGGCATCCAGCCAGATCAATACCCTCGACGATATCCTCCCCCGCCTGAAGGAAATCTGGCAGACCAGCGGCCTGATGGCCGAGGGCTTCAATTTCGCGACCGCCGCCAGCGGCGCTATCAGCATCTACGCCCCGGCCGCCATCCTGCAGAAAACCTCCAGCCGCTTCCTGAGTGCGCTCGGCGAAGAGTTCAAGTCCCTGACCAACGGCGCCACCTGCTATTTCGGCCTGTATGAAGTGCCTAATTCAGATACCATTAAGATCTGTACGATGTTGGGACGTCTGACCATCCCGGTCCGACTCCAGGAAATGCTTATCGAAGCCTCCTCGGAAGGCAAGAACCTGACCCAGAAGCTGGCCCAGGAACTGCCGACCCTGGACATCTCCGCCCTGGATTCGATGGAACTGTTCTCCGACGCTCTCACCCCCCGCGCGGAAACCTCCAGCGATACCCATATCATGGCCCGTGAAGCCGCCGCCAATACTGGAACGACGGGCGCTTCCTACACTTCGGAACCGGCTCCGACCGCCAACATATCGAATGAAACCAATTTGGACCTGGAAAACCGGACCTATAGCCTGGAAGACTACGTCAAGCTGAAGAAGCAGAAGTCGCCCGCCGGTTAGCGGCCGCCTCTGCCCCACCCGATTCGCGGGCGTTACCTCCCCCCCCGGCTAACGGGGATATCCCATCTTGAAGCGACCCGGTTCCTACTGGGTCGCTTCTTTTTTACCCCATACTTGGGATTGTAGCGAGATTTTTTAGAAGGTATAATAGGACTTCATTCGATTAGGAGCGGAAACATATGCTGCTTTTGAGTCTGGTCTGCATCTTCAGTTGCTTCGGCGGAATTCTTCTGGGACAATCCCTGAAGGGTCTGCTGATCTTCACCCAGGGGTTGGAGAAAGGCCAGAAGCAGATGTTCGCCATCGGCATCGGATCGGTGGTGCTTGCCCTCGTCCTGAGCGTCGCGTCCCATTGGATGACCGGCTGCCGGTTATAGATCTCCCTAGGCTTTCCGGAATAGGGGGCCGTTCCCTCTTAGATTGAACGAAGCGAAAACACCCAAATAGTTTTAACGATCACATGAGCGGCAAGCAGCTGCGTTTTGGCAAACTGAATTGATGGTTATGAGAATTGCTTTAGTGTAAGATAATACGGATATAAATACGCAGGACTGCACGGAGGAAGGAAGCCATGGCCGCTGAAACCAAGGACACCCAAGAAGTCGAATTCGAACTCAAAATAGACACGTCTAAGATGTCCAAGGAGAAGGCCGAAGCCATGATGGTGGCTGAGTCTTCCCGCGAAGACAAATGGCAAAGCCCCAGCTTCGCCGGCGGTCTGTTCATGGGTAAGTTCCAGCCGGAGCTCATTGTCCCGTTTCCCGAACAGTCGGCGGCGGACAAGGTCATCGGCGACAAGCTTTGCAAGGAAGTGGCCGACTACCTCCGGGCCAATCTGGATCCCGACGAGGTCGACCGCACCCGGGAAGTTCCCAAGAAAGTCCTGGATCAATTCACCACCATGGGTCTTTGGGCCATGAAAATCCCCAAGGAATACGGGGGCCTGGGACTCACCCAAGTGAACTACAACCGCGTGGTCTCCATGGTGGCATCCTACTGCGGGTCGACGGCCGTCTGGCTGTCTGCGCATCAGTCCATCGGCGTACCCCAGCCGCTCAAGCTTTTCGGCACCCCGGAACAGAAGAAGAAATACCTCCCCCGCTTCCGGGAAGGAGCCATCTCGGCCTTTGCCTTGACGGAACCCAACGTGGGATCGGATCCGGCCAAGATGTCCACCACTGCCACGCCCACGGCCGACGGCAAGCACTATATCATCAACGGCATGAAGCTCTGGTGCACCAACGGCCCCGCCGCCGATATCCTGGTGGTCATGGCCCGCACCCCGCCCAAGATCAAGAACGGCAAAGAGATCACCCAGATCACCGCTTTCATCGTGGAAAAGGGCACGCCCGGGATGAACACCGAATGGCGGTGCGATTTCATGGGCATCCGAGCCATCCAGAACGGTCTCATCAGCTTTAAGGACGTTAAGGTTCCCACGGAGAACATCATCCTGGGCTTAGGCAAGGGCCTCAAGCTCGCCCTGAGCACCCTAAACGTAGGACGCCTGACCCTTCCCGCCGCATGCGTGGGCATGGGCAAACAGTGCATGAATATCGTGCGCAATTGGGCCAACGAGCGCGTGCAATGGGGCCTACCCATCGGCAAGCATGAGGCCATCTCCAACAAAATCGCCTATATGTCCTCCACCCTCTTCGCCATGGAGGCGACCACCTGGCTCACCTCGGCCATGGCCGACATGGAAGGCAAGGACATCCGCATCGAGGCCGCCATGGCCAAGATGTTCTGTTCCGAAGCGGCATGGAAGATGATCGATGAGACCATGCAGATCCGGGGCGGACGCGGCTATGAGACCGCCGAGTCCTTAAAGGGGCGCGGCGAAAAGGCCGTGCCCGTGGAGCGCATGATGCGCGACTGTCGCATCAACCGAATCATCGAAGGCACAACTGAAATCATGCATCTGTTCCTGGCCCGCGAGGCCATGGATCCGCATATGCAGGTGGCTGCAGAAATCCTGCTTAAGGTGCCGCTCGGTCGCAAGCTGAAGGCCGGCTTGAAGATGGCCAACTTCTACAGCAAGTGGTACCCGACCCAGTGGATCAATTCTTCCGTGTTCCCGGGTTATTCCGAGTTCGGCCCCAAGCTTTCCCGTCACATGAATTACGTGGAGCGGACTTCGCATCAATTGGCGCGAAGCATCTTCCACGCCATGGGCATGTATCAGAATACCCTGGAACGCAAGCAGGTCCTGCTTTCGCGCTTCGTCGATATCGGAACGGAACTGTTCGCCATGGCGTCGGTCTGCTCCCTGGCAAAACTGCGGCATGAGCAGGATCCGAAGAACCCCCATTTCGTGCACCTAGCCAGCTACTTCTGCAAGGAAGCCCGCCGCCGTATCGACGCCCATTTCGCGGGCATCTCGGATAACGACGATCGCCAGGCGAACAAAATCGCCAAGAGCATGATGAACGGCGAGTACAAGTGGATCGAGGAAGGCATCATGAAATGCTACGAGGACTGACGCCCGGCTGACAGGCGATTTCCAGGAAGGCCCTCCGAGGTGTTATGTTTAGGAGGATGCCATTTAACCCACTACGGGCCTCGGCTCCGTTGATCGCTATTCTGCTTTGCGGCGCCTTTTCGATTATGGCCTCCCCTGTCGATGTCTCGCATCCCGTATACGGCTTCCTGCGCCGCCTGGAACTGAAAGCCAGGGTCGCGCCCGGCCACCTGGGTTCCCTGCCCCTTTCCAAGTCCCAGGTGGGCCGTTTGCTCGACGAGGCCCATTCCCATGGGGATGCCCTGCAAGGCTGGGAAAGAACCCGGCTGCAATCCTACCGCGAAGAATTCGGTCTCATCGAAAGCGCCGATGGCCGGTATCGCCGGTTGGAATACCGGGATTCCGTCTTTAGGGTGGGCGGGGCGGCCGAATCCTTCAACGGCGGATATGTGCAAGACTCCATCCCAAGGTCCATGACACACGGGTTCGGCTATATCTCCGCAACGGTGGAGGGCACCTACAAGGAAAAGGTCCATTTCACGTCCTCCGCCGGCATCGGCCAGGAGCGCTCCCTCCATGAACGCCACTCGGAGAATTATGATCCCCGCAGGGGAATGCCTTATAACACGGACCGGACCGGAAAGGGCGGGGTTCCCAGAACCGTGGGGACCTTCGATGCCTTCCGCACCGTGGTGGGGTATGAAGAACAGGACATCCGCCTCGACTTCGGAACCGACTGGAACCAATGGGGTCCCGGGATCTGGCAGCATGCCTTCCTGTCCCAACAGCCCTGGTTCTGGGTCCAGGACTCCCTTCCCGCCAGCGACTCTGCTCTCTTCCCGGGCACGCCCTTTCCGGGTAGGCATCGGCGAGGCTTCCGACGTCCCGGCGAATCGGCCCCCATGACCCAGTTACGGCTCGCGGTCCGCTTGGGCCGCTTCACCTACACCAAGGTGGTGGCGGAACGGACCGGCCTGTTCAAGGACTCATTGGCGTACCTGGTGGCCCATCGCCTGGAATTCCGGCCCTGGCGTTTCCTGGGATTGGGCATACAGGAAATGGCGCTGACTGCGGGACGGTCCATGGATTGGACCTATTTCATTCCCCTGGTACCCATCAAATACACCGAGCACCAACTGGGAGACCGGGACAATATCGGCATCGGCCTGGATGCTGAAGTGCTGCTGGCCGGATGGCGCGCATACGGCGAGCTGTTGCTGGACGATTTCAGCGGATGGGATTTGGATTTCTGGGGCGCAAAATATGCATACACCCTTGGAGTCGAAGCTGCGGGCCTCCCGCTCCCGGCCTCGAGGATCCAATTCGAATATGCGCATGTGGAGCCGTGGGTCTTTACCCATCGGCGTCCGGATCAGCAGATGATCCACTTCGGCGCCTTGTTGGGGAGCAGCCTGCCGGCAAACTCCCATGCCTTCCGGGGCGCGATCGAACATGTGTTGCGGTCCGACCTGGACTTGCGCGTCGAGTATGCGTTCATGCAACGGGACGTTACGTCCCGGGGAAGCTCCGTATTCGATGTCCATGACAACGCGACGGACGGGACGAAAAAGAAATTCCTGGGAGGCACGGTGGAGACCCGGCATGCGGTGCAGGCCGGAGGAACCTGGCGCTGGAAGCGCTTTGTGGAGCTTCACGGAGCGATCGGATACCTGAACGTATCGGATTGGAAAAGCCGATCGGGGGAAAGCCTGTCCTCCCCCATCCTTTCGGGCGAACTTACCCTCCGGTATTGAC
This sequence comes from Fibrobacterota bacterium, assembly GCA_030854955.1. Lineage (GTDB taxonomy): Bacteria > Fibrobacterota > Fibrobacteria > UBA11236 > UBA11236 > Chersky-265. The sequence continues at coordinate 34,598 of JALYSE010000001.1, forward strand.
GCCGACGCCATGCTTGGCGCGGAGTACTCCCCGCTAGGCGCGGGTCCAGGCGGCCCAAGTGTCCCACAGCAGCTTGACCGCCATGATCAGGCCTGTCCAGAGCAGGAAACGGTTTACCCAGGCTTCGCCTTTCCTGACCTGCCAGACGCCGCCGATCCAGCCTCCCATAAGATTCCCCGCCGCCAGGGCCGCAGCCATGGGCCAGTGGATGCGCCCCGATACCGCGAATGTGACCAGGGATACGGTGATGAAGAGGACGGTGTTGGAAACCTTCAAGGCGTTGATCTGGAAGATGTCCAGGTTGCCCATGCGATTGTATAGGTACATCATGATGAGGCCCGATCCCGCCTGGATGAAGCCCCCGTAGAAGCCGATGCCGGCGTAAGCCAGAAGGGCGGTCCAATCGTTTCGCATTTTCGGCGGTTCACCCGCAGACCCCCCGGCGCGGAATCCGCGGAAGGTCATGATCACCACGAACAGGACAACGCCGGCGAGAATGGGATTGAAAATCCTGTCCGAAATACGGACGGCGATCAGGGAGCCGGCCAGGGATCCGATTGCGGCCGGCCAGCCCACCTGCCAGGCGATGCGGGGGAGAAAGATTCCTTGTGAACGGAAGGCCATCAGGGACGCTGTCGAGCCCAGCAGGATGCCGAGGCGGTTGGTGCCGTTGGCCGTTGCGGCGGGAAGCCCCATGAATATGAGCAGGGGCAGGCTGAGGATGGAACCTCCTCCCGAAACCGAATTGATGAACGCGACCAACACGCCGGCAGCGAAGAGGATCGGATAGATCCATGGCCCTAAAAGATCAGGTCCCATTCGACCTAACCCTTGGGGCTTTCCCGATTCGAAATGACCGTCCCAAGATAAAGGGGCGGATGCTGCTTGCCCGATGAATAGAGGATGCCCAGGGTATGCTTGATCTCGTCCCATGAGTTCAGCGATCGCAACTTGCCCGTTCCCTGGGGATCAAGTCGCAGCAGGAGGTGGTGGATGCCCGTCAGATCCACTTCGGCCAAGGGTTTCCGGGGCGCGTAAACCGGGCCGGTGCGGATCCTGCGTTTGGCGAGGATGCCGAGATCCACCAGCGGTTCCGCCAAGCGTTCGATGGACGCGGCATCGTCCCACAGCTCACTGGCGAGCACGTCGAGGGAGACCACGCGCCGGCCTTGCACCGCCTTGGAACCGGACAGGGAATAAACGGCCTTGAGGACGTCCATGACGTCCTTCTCCACGCTCCGGAACGCCTCCGAATCCTGCGGCTGGGCCGAGGTCTTTTCCCGGGAATGGTAGAGGCGCTGGTAGATGAAAGCGACCGCAGCGCCGTAAAGGACTATGGCCCAGAAGATATAGATCAACAGCAGAACTGCGGGGAATATGGCCAGGGATCCGTAGATGAAATTGCTGCGGGAAAGAATGATCCCTGGCGCCATGATCAACAATTGCGTCAGAAGATAGATGGCTCCGGTGGCGATGGAAGAGGCCAGGACGGCCGGGAAAACACGCACCCGGGTGTTGGGGATGATATAGAACAAGAGCGCCAAGGCAAGCCAAAGGAAGCCGACGATCGCCACCGTGCTGAGCACCACCACCGTTTCCATGACAAGTCCGGGAATGTGCACTCCCGAGAATTTCGTGTCCAGAAAGGATCGGTAGCGCAATAGGATGTTCCCGGCCGCGACGAGCAAAAGAATGAGCATGAGCAGGAACGGTGTGTAATCCTTGATTTGGCGCCACCAGTTCCGATCCTTCCGGATGTCCCAGATATGATCGAAAGCCAGTTCGATATTGTTCATGGACAGGTAGAAGGCGAAGAGCATTCCCAGGCCGCCCACAAGTCCAAGCCGCTGGAAATCAACTTTTTGGGCGGAATCGATAACCGTGAGCACCGGGTCCAGGTTCAAATCCAGGTTCATGGTGTCGGCCATGTAGATGACCAGGCGCGAGAGCAGGTCCAGGTAGCCGAAGCGGCCGGCCACGGAAGAAAGGATGACCACGAAAGGCACGAATGATAGAATGGAGGTGTAGGTCAGGGCGCTGGCGCGGACGGGTATCTGGTTCACGGGAAAACTCATCCCGGCCAGTACCAGGACCCGGGTCAGACGCGCGGCGAATTGTCGGGTCCAGCGGATGTCTTTGGCCATCCCCACCCGGTGAAGAATGGAGAGCAGCGCTAGCCCTTTCCGGGAAAGGGCACTGAGCAATGCGCTCCAAGCCCCGCCCGGGACCAGGAAGGTTTGATGTTTGCTATCTTTGTCCGCCAAAAGCTTACCCAAATCGGTATGGAAAACCGGCGGAAAATCGCTGGAATCCCATCCTTGAAAATAGTCAAAATGCGCTTAACCAACCGTTCCGCCTTCCTCTTCGCCGCCATCCTCGCGACTGGTCCGGCCGCCATCGCCAATTCCACGGTCGAAGAGAAAGTCCCCCTCTCCGAGAAGTCGTTGCTCGCGGAACTGCCTTCCCCCGAGGCCCCCGCGGATTTCCAGGGCGGGTATTACCTGTACAGGGATTTGACCCAGGAGCAAAGCGATCTCGCGCACCAAGCCTTGAGCCACGCGTATTCCGCGAACGTCAAGCGCGCCAGAACAACCGTCTCCGCCCTGCGGCAGATGGAAAATGCCGGCCGCCTGCCTCCCCTCAGCCAACTGCTATCCGTCGCCATCGACGTGATGCGATACCAGAACGGGGATTTCCAGGACAAGGTCGAGGAAAAGGCCCTGCTCCAATCCATTAACGATGCCTCGGAGCAGGGAAGCTACCTCTGCCAGCAGATGCTGGACAAGGAGCCCAATCATCCGACCTACCTGCTTATCCTCGGAGGCATCCGCGGTTTCACGGCCACCCTCAAGATTCACGGCAATCCCAGCCAGGCCATGGGAGACGGCTTTCAGGCCTTGAAGCTGCTGGAGCGGTCACGCGGGCAGGACGCCCGCATCAAGGACAGTTACATGGGCACGGGCATCTTCAATTGCACCGCAGCCAACGCACCGCTTTTCGTGCGCGCCACCCTCAAGATCATCGGCCGGAGCGTTACCATGAAAGCGGGCCTTGAGGCCCTTCGGGTCAGCGCATACAAAGGGCAATACACCTCGGTCTCCAGCCAGCTTTTCCTCATCCAATTCCTTTCCCCGTATGAACAGGAGCTCATCAGGGAGAAACGCGAGATCTTCCGCTCGCTGGAAACATCCTTCGCAGGCAATCCCTACTACACCTTTCTAAAGACCGATGAAGCCATCTGCTTCTATCCGGACAGTTTCTTCACCCACGCCTCCCGCACGGACTTGGCCGCGCGCATCGTATCCTTCTCTTCCCAGGATTTTCCCAGCCGCCGCTACGGAAACCTGATCCGATTCCAATACACCCTGCTGGATCCGAGTCCGGAAAAACGCCTGGCTCCGGATACAGCCTTCCAATTCCGCGAATACGCATTCTACCCCGTATTCATCGAGGGGCTCCGTTATAAGCGCTCGACCGAAGATACCCTGGGAACCGATGAAAAGCCTCCGAAGACCGCGATGGCGGCATTGAAGGAGTTGCGCGACTCGGCCATCGAGTCAATCAGCAACAGCACCATGAATCCCACGCGCAAAAGACATTACCAATGGCACGTGACCGATGCCTTGCTCTGGTCCTCCAACCGCAAAAATGCGACCCCGCGCGGCGAATCCACCACTTCCCGCTAAACCCGCCCCAGGCGTAACCCAATTTTTTCCCCGGTATCCCGGACTTCCGCGCAAGTCCCGGGAAACGCCAAGATCCGAATAGTTCCCGCTTTCCTTGGGAACCTACGGTCTGGCGGTCAGACCCGCGACTTGATGAAGGATAGGAAAGCTTTCCTGCCCGCCTTGTCCTTGAAGGCCCGGTCCGGAATGATGAACTCGTTGCGGTTCTTCCCAATGATGTGGATATAGCCCTGCGCCTCGCGCACTGACTCCACCCTGCCCCATTTCATCATACCCGCTTGCCGTCCCATGGTGGTTTTGATGCCGTCATCGTCCACGCTCAGGATCCTTTCCTTGGGCTTGTGCATCAGCAACGGAAATGCGGCCATGAAGGCGAGAGCCGAGACGCCGTAGATCAAGGCGATGAACAGGGGTTTCCCCGCCATGGCCCCGGCGGGTCCGGAATCATGGAATGAGAACAGGATGACAGCGAGGATGATCGCGTGATACATCCACAGCTTGTGTTTCCACCGCTTCATATACCAGCGGAACACTTCCTTCTTGGTGGTCGAGTATCGGATTTCCATGGATGCCTATGCGAATCCCACGATCAGAAAGTCGTAAGCGTGCCGCCAATCCATTCCCGGCCCCGCGAACGCCTCAAGCAGGGCGGCCTCCAAAGCCGCGCGCTCCCGCACGGAAAGGTCCGCGGCCAATTTCGCCAACAGGGAATCCGGCCGTTCCACAGCCTCCGGCGCGAACCACTTGCGGATCTGCACCGGAGTGAAATGCTTCCGGGCGGCGAAGTCCCTGGGGGAAAGCATTGCCGTCAAACCCCGCGCCGAAAGCTCCACGCGCATGGATTCCAAGGGAGAATCCGGCAGGGATTCGCGCCAAGCGCGTTCAAGGGCTTCAACCTTGGTCGACAATTCCCCGGTTACCCTTCCCGAAGGCAGCAACTCCAGAAAGCCCTGGGAGCGCGCGGAGTTGGTTTCCGCCCAAATCAATTGCGCGCCCTTGGCCGCAAAGGGCCGCAGACCCGTCACCAGATCCGCCGGTCTCGTCGTTTTGCGCAGGATATCCAGGCCGACCAAGGCATCGAAGCGCGGAGCCTCTTTACATTCGCCCAGGACTTGGGGAAGTTCGTCCAGGGACGCCGTCACCAGTTCCGGACGCGCCAGGGTCTCCAGATGGCGGATCCACTCCTCCATGGCCTTGCGCCCTGCGGCATCGTCGCAACGCGACCAGACACCGCCGGTTGGACAAAGCCTGCATGCTTCCCAGGTGAGGAAGCCCGTTCCCCCGCTCAGGTCCATGACCAGACTGTCCCGTTTGGCTCCGGCCTGGCGGAAGATTTCCTCCCGCGCCTTCTTGAGAATCTCGCCGCTCTGGCCGGCTGCGCGATCCAGCCAGGTGGTTGAACCCTTTGCGCTACGGGGTTTATTGGCTCCGCCCCATCCTCCGCCGGCCTCCCGGCGATCCTGATCGGCGGCTTCCAGTTGGGCTTCGCGATTGCGGGCCACCCGCTCGCGGATGGTGGCTTCGTACCCGGAATCGGTGGGCTGATAGAACACCTTGCCTTGCAGGGAACCGGGCAGATATTGTTGGGCCACCCAATGATCGCGGTAGGCATGGGGATAGAGATAGCCTTTGCCGTGACCCATGTCCTCACCGTCACGGCTGGCGTCCTTGAGATGGTCTGGCACTTCGTCCTTCTGCTCGCTGCGCACGGATTCCAAGGCGTCGTAATAAGCCATGGTGGTGTTGCTCTTGGGCGCGGTGGCCAGGTAAAGGCAGGCTTGCGCCAAGTGGAACTGGCCTTCGGGAAGGCCCACGTAGTCGAACGCCGCGGCCGCCGCGGACACGACGCCCAGGGCCTGCGGATCGGCGAGGCCGACGTCCTCGGAAGCGAGGATGAGCATGCGGCGGAAGATGAAGCGCGGATCCTCCCCCGCATAGACCATCTTGGAAAGCCAATACAGGGAAGCGTCCGCGTCCGATCCGCGCAGGGATTTGATGAAGGCGGAGATGGTGTCGTAATGAGCGTCGCCGTCCTTGTCGTAGAGCACGGCGCGGCGCTGGATGCTTTCCTCCGCGACTTCCAAGGTCACGCGGGCCACGCCGTCGTCGCCGGGCACGGTGGTCTCCACCGCTAGCTCCAGGGCATTGAGGGCGCTGCGGGCGTCTCCGGACGCAACGCGCATGATATGATCGAGGGCCTCCGGTTCCATCTCCACGCGCAAACGGCCGTAACCGCGCTCGGGATCCGCCAGGGCGGCCGACATCACGGCCTTCACGTGGCCGTCCCCCAGCGGCTTTAACTGAAAAATGCGTGAGCGGGAGACCAAGGCCTTGTTGACTTCGAAATAGGGATTCTCGGTGGTGGCGCCGATCAAGGTCAGGGTCCCGTTCTCGACATGCGGGAGCAAGGCGTCCTGCTGGGCCTTGTTGAAGCGGTGCACCTCGTCCACGAAAAGGATGGTCTTGTGGTTGTATTCCTTGCGGACGGAGCGTGCCGTCTCAATGGCCTCGCGGATATCCTTTACCCCCGCCAGGACGGCGTTGATGGCGAGGAAGCGGGCCTTGGTGGTATTGGCAATGATCTGGGCTAAAGTGGTCTTGCCGGTGCCGGGAGGCCCATAGAGGATGATGGAGCTCAGCTGGTCGGCCTGGATGGCCCGGCGTAAAAGGCGGCCCGGTCCGATGATATGTTCCTGGCCGATGAACTCGTCCAGAGTGCGGGGACGCATGCGCGCTGCCAAGGGGGAATCCTTGCGCGCCTGCACCTCGGCCGGCGTTCCCGCCGCAGCCTCCCCTTCCACGCTGAACATGTCCTCTTCCCCGCGTTTCATCGCGGGAAAAATAGCTTTTCAACCGCCGCCGGAAATCTTCGTATATTCCGGAAATGCTGAAATCCTGGTTCGCCCCCGGCCTCGCCGTCATCCTCACTGCAATCGGTTTGTCTCTGACCGCCCCCGCAACCGCCCAAGGTGTTTCCCGGGTAGAAAGGTTGGAAGGCAAGCTCAGGGTCGCGATCATCAAGACCCTGAAAGACATAAAAGCGCCCCTCATCAAGGCCGGGGAATTGAAGGCCATCATCGACGACACCAACCTTATCCTGATCGACGTGCGCCAGCCCAGGGAGCAGGAAGTCAGCATGCTTCCCCATGCCCTGACCACGAGCCAGTTCGCGGCGATCTACGCCCCGGGCATTCCCAAGCACAAGCGCCTGGTCGTCTATTGCACCATCGGCTACCGCAGCGGCAAATATGCGGCCGAATTATCCAAGCAAGGAATCAAAGCCGAGAATCTGGAAGGCGGTGTGCTGGCGTGGAGTTTCGCAGGCGGGAAGTTCCGGGTCAAGGATGCCAAGGGTGATTGGATGGAAACCAATCGCATCCATGTCTATGATCCGGAGTGGAACATCGTTCATCCGGACTATGTGGGCGTGGTGCACTAGGAGTGGAGGGCATGGAGCGTGGGGCTAACACCAAGATTCCGGATCGGTTCCGGGGGCAAATCCGCCCCAGCCCATGGCCAGGTTGCAGGATTACCTGGGAGTTGCCTTACTCCGTTCCAACGGCGGAAATCAGGGTGTAATAGGTCGTTTCCCGAAAGCCTTTTTTGGCCGCATCCCGCTCTTTGGAAACTACAGTCACCAACACCAGGGTGTCGTGCCGGAAGGAAAAAGAGCTGATACCCGTCGAAGTTGATGCGCCCTGTTCCAAGGTCAATTCTAACTCGCCCCGGTCCGCGTTTCTTCCCTCCACCCTGATCCGGGCGATCCGCCCTGGGGTGGGTGTGGAATCATTGCCGACGCGGATACCCTGCAGGTAGGAACTGTCGGTGCGGATGAAAAGGTTGCCGGTCACCGTGAGGATGGAGGGATCCAACCTGAGACCGTCCCCATATACGGAGAGATAATCAACCAGGCTATAGGTGCCAACCAGCCGGGTGTCCGACAATGCAACCTCGATCAATTCTTCATCGCCGGCGGATGTAAAGCATCCGACCAGTAAAGCCGCCGACGCCAAGGGTTTCCACCAACGCATAACGGGCCTCCGCCTGGATTGTACCAAGCCTCAGGCCATTATCTCAAGCATCTCCGGGGTCACGCGGTAATTGAGGGGCCGGCCCTCCTTCCACGCCCGAAACTCTTCCAGGCAATAATCCGCCATGCGCACCACCTCGTTGCCGTTGGAACCGGCGATATGGGAGCTGATCTGGACATTTTCAAGGGCATACCAGGGGGAATGGGGTAATGGCGGTTCAGGAAAGGTGACGTCCAGCAGGGCGGTAAGGTCCGGACGCTTGAGGAGTACCTCCGCCAGCCCGGCCTCTACCACGGTGGCGCCCCGGCCGGTATTGATGAAGGTGGCGCCGGCGCGCATGGACGCGAAAAGACCGCTTTGCAGCAGACCTCGCGTGGACGGAAGATCGGGAAGATGATTACTCACCACCATGGCGGAGGAAAAGGCTTCTTCCAGGGAAATCTTGCGGACCCCCAGGTCCGACGCGGCCGCTTCGGAAAGGAAAGGATCCCAGACGGCCAGGTCGAGCCCCATGGGACGTAACAGGCCGGCTACCGCCCGCCCCGTCATCCCGCAGCCGAGCAGCGCGACGGTTTCGGAAAACACGCCGGGGGCGGTGGTTCCCACCAAGCGCCCCCGGTTTTCTTCCTTGCGGGTTTCCCGGACGTTGCGGAAATAGCCTTTGAGGGAAAGGAGAATCTGCGCGAGCGTAAACTGCGCCACCGGAACGGCATTGGCCGCCCAGGCGCTGACCACGATGATTTTCCTATCCAACAAGGGTCGGGCGAAATGCCGCACCGATCCGGCCGCATAGAAAAACGCTTTGAGACCGGGAAGGCTCGCGACCAGGCGCGCGAGTTCTTCGTCCATGCCCCACGTGGAGAACAGAACCTGCACATCGCGAAGGTCCGACTCCTGGCTTGCGAATCCAGCGGTGGTCACGTATGCCGGTTGGAGATCGGCGAGGGCTTCCAGCTGCACGCGGCGGCCACGGGCGAACACCCGGTCCAATTGCCAGGCTTCATTGCCGCAGAAGGCAGCACGGATGCGTAAGATAGAGTTCATGTTTCCAGGGCTCAAGGTGGAACGGCCAAGCCTATTATCCCATTGGCGGCAATGATAAGGTCAAGGCGCAGAATAGCGTCCCATGCGGTACCGGGCCATCACCCGCAGGGTCCGGAAACCGTAGCGGATGGGATTGAGATGGGATTTCTCCCCCGCGTACCGGGTAGGGATTCCCACCTCGGAAATGTGGAGTCCCAATGCGCGAGCGGTCGCGATCACCTCCAGATCGAAATCGAAATAGGCGCTCAGCCGCTCGAATGGGATGCTGCGGAGAGCCCGCTTGCTATACATCAGGAATCCCGAATGGTAATCGGTCATGTCGAGGCCGAAACAAAGGTTCTCCATCCAGGTAAGGGTCTTGCCTGCGATGATCTTGTACCTTGGCATGCCGCCCCTCCGGGCGGTTCCATCCTTGTGGCGGGAACCCTGCAGGATGTCCACGCGATGGCGTTGCATATGATCGAGGAAATGCACCAATTTTTCCGGCGGATACTGCCCGTCGGCATGCAGGCAGACGGAGTACTCGCACCCGCTTTCCCTGCAGGACCCCAGGCCACGTCTAACCGCTTGGCCATAACCCCGGTTCTTTTCGAACCGGTGCAGCTTCAGCTTGGGATATTTCACCGCCAGCCTCAGAACGGTCCCGGCGGTATCGTCGGTGCTCCCGTCGTCGATTACCGTGACGGTGCCAATATCGGCCCAGAGATCCTTGGGGATCCGCTCGATCACATCCGGCAAAGTGGCGGCGGCATTGAAGGCGGGAATGAAAATGCCCAGGCTGGGTTGGTTCATGGGACCTTCAGGCAATCACGCAGCGATACCAGGGTATCCAGGCCTTCCCGGAAGGCGCGGGGCCGGTATCCCAGCTCCTCGCTGGCCAGGTTGTGGGAAGCCGCCGCGTCCTGGACCAAACCCGTATAGGTCTGCCAGGTGAAGGCGGAAGCCGCTCCCGTGATCTTGGACCAAGCCCACAAGGTTGCGGCACCGAGAAGACAAATCCATGCCGGGACGCCGAGCATTGGCTTGGGCCGGCCCATATGTGAAAGCAATGCCGCCGCCATTTCGCGCAATGACAGGATTTCGCCTCCCGTGAAGGAATAAGTTTTGCCGTAGGCCTTGGCGTTGCCGGGAAGGGTCAGAAAGCCAGTCACCAGGTCGTCGATGTGCACGGGGCTTTTGCGCGCTTTGCCTCCCTTGGGAAGCAGGATGACGGGGCTGTACCGCAAGTAATCCACGAAGTGCATGAACTCCAAGGCGCCTCCGTCCTCGTAGGCCAGGGACGGCCGCACTATGGTATGGCGCATTTTCGATCGCTTCACCCACGCCTCGCCTTCCAATTTGGATCGCGAATAGGCGTTCGAGCGCGGATACTCCACGGAAATCGATGAAACGTAGATGAAATGGGTTACGCCGGCGGTCTCGGAGGCTTCCACCAGGTTGCGGGTGCCTTCCGAGTTGACGGATCGCAGGTACTCCGGGCGGCCGGGCGCGATCAGGACCGCCGCTAAATGGAATACGGTCTTGACCCCCCGCATCGATCCCGAAAGGGTATCGACCCGGGTGATGTCGCCGAAGGCGACCTCCAGGTTGCCGCCTTGCAACGAGCGGGCCGATGCATCTCCAGGAAGGCATAGGATGCGGACGCGATTGCCGCGGTCCGCCAATGCCCAGGCGAGCCTGCGGCCCATGTTACCGGCCCCTCCCGTCACCAAGATCAATGCGCGCCCCTCCCCGAATGGTATCCGCGACGTCTCGGCGCGTTTCCATAGGAATTCCCTATTCAAGATAGGAACTCCCCTTAGCGCAGAACAATTCCCCGGGCCCATTGGAATTCCCATATGGCAAGTGGAAGCCTGAAACCGTGGTCGTTCCCTTCCTCAAAAAACTATGCGACGGTGATCCGGTCACGCTTCACCCCTAGGTTCCCTTTGCCTTTTTCACAAATCCCGGAAAAAACGGCACCCTCCCACCCCAATCGGCGCAGTCTTGGTTTACCCCGGTGCGATGATGTTAACTAATTTTTCTTCCGACCCCGGCCGCTCCTGGAGCGGGCCTTTCCACCAAGCGAGCGGCTATGGAACAGGATAAAGACATCTCCACCATGAAGACCCGGGCCTTGGGGAGGGAAAATCCCCAACCCTCGGAGGATCCGGCCGTTGGGTTGAATCCACAGGCCGACTCCTCCCTGTTCGCGGGCGGCATCCCCATGGACCCTTTTTCGGTCGATCCGTTCCTGGGCCAGATGGTGGGCCATTGCAAGATCCTGGAGAAGATCAACGAAGGCGGCAGCGCCCTCATCTACCGCGCTTACAATCTCACCTTCGGCCTTGATCGCGTGATCAAGATCCTGCGCCCAGCCTTGGCCGAGGATCAGGACAACTTCGAGCGCTTCAAACAGGAGGCGCAACTCACCGCCCGTCTGGACCATCCCAACATCCTGCGGGTTTTCGACACCGGGGAGATCGGCCGGCAGTTCTATATCGAAATGGAATACGTGGAAGGGCAATCCCTGCGAACGTATCTGACGTCCCACATCCGCGTCCGCGAGGCGGATATCCTGGGGCTCGCCTCCCAGATAGCAGGAGCCCTCGAATACGCCCATAACGTGCAGATCAAGACCGCCGAAGGGGAACTGATCCACGGTATCCTGCACCGGGACATCAAACCGGAAAACATCATGATCACCGGTAACGGCACGGTCAAGCTGATGGATTTCGGAGCTGCCAAGCCCATGAGTGTGAATACCCGCACCATGCAGGGCACGGTGGTGGGCACGCCCCATTACATGTCCCCGGAGCAGATCAACGGGGACCCGCTCGACGCGCGCAGCGATTTCTTCTCACTGGGCGTACTGCTTTACGAATTGTGCACGGGCCGCCGGCCTTTTGAAGCCGATAATCTGGTGTCCCTGCTTTGGAAAATCGACGCCTGCAAATACGAGCGCGTCCGCAAGCTGAGGGCGGCCATCTCCCCGCTCACCGAAGAGCTCATCGAAAAGCTCCTCGCCAAGAGTCCCGAATACCGGCCTTCGACGGCCGCCGAAATCCAGGAATCCCTGCAGATCAGCCTGCGCGCCTTCCGGGTCTGGGGCAGCGGCGGGACCGCGCGCATCCCGTTTTCACTGCGCCGCGCCTATCCGACCCTCGCCTTGGCCGCGTCCCTGGTGGCGCTCTGCCTTTCCGGGTACACCTTTTGGCGCGGTTGGCGCTTCATGCACGGTTTTTCGGCTTCGCCCCAGCTCCAATCGTATTTCTCCTCCCTGCTGGGCAAAGGCATGGACGCGGAAATAGCCAAGGATTATTCCGCCGCCCTGGCCACTTATGAACTCGTGCCATCCCCCGATAAGGGCGGGGATCGCCAGGTTTACCTGGAGGCCCAATTACGCGGCGCCGCCATCTACTTCAAGCACAAGGACCAACTCACCAAGGCCCGGTCCATCCTGGAGAACCTTCGCCGCGACTACGACGATCCCGCCATCGACGCGTACCTGGGCCAGCTCTATTTCGGCCAAGCGCTTTACCTGGAAGCCAAGGAACGGTTGGAGGCTTATTTTAATTCAAGCAAGACCACGGTCCTGCGCAATTCCAGTTACTTCAACCCCCATGAGTTCCAGCAGGACGCGCTTTATGCCTACGCCAACGCCATGGACGGCCAGTACACCTTCATAGAACAGAAACCGGAATTGCTGGATGGAGCTCGGTCCGCATGGGACCGGTTCGGCCGCTTTTCGGATTGCGGCCGGGAACAGGACGATAAGCGCTGCCGTTTTATGGAAAAGCGGGTCGACGAACTCGCTAAAATGCGCAAGAAGTAAGCGCATTACTTAAATTATACCTGGATGAAATCGAATTCACGTCCGGGTTGGATCAAACCCGTCGCCTTGGCGGGCATTCTCGTCCTCTTTCTCATCTTTATCGATTGCCGCCTGGGCCCGATTCCGCCTTTGGCCCGCCTGTTGAATCCATTCTCAGGATTTTGGCTCAACGCCGAAGGAGGGGGGTTCAAGGACGACGAGTTGCGCGCGCCCGGCCTCCATGAAACCGTCTCCGTGATCTTCGACAAACGCCATGTCCCGCATATCTTCGCCCAGAACGCCCATGATCTTTTCTTCGCCCAGGGCTATATCACCGCCCGGGATCGGCTCTGGCAGATGGAAATCCAATGCCTTTCCGCAGCGGGCAGGTTGGCGGAGATCCTGGGACCGGAATGGGTTGACCACGATTTGTTCCAACGGCGCTTGGGCATCCTCAGGGCCGCGGAAAAAGTTCTGGAAAAGACCAAGCACGATGACGAATCCTGGCAGGCCGCGCAAGCATACGCCGACGGCGTAAACGCCTGGATCGCGAACCTGGGACCGGGAAATTACCCCCTGGAATACAAGCTGCTCGACTATGCACCATCCCATTGGACGCCGCTCAATACCGCTCTGATGCTCAAGCATATGCAATGGACCCTCTCCGGTGGCGGAAATGACCTGCCCATGACCAATACCCTGGCCAAGCTGGGACCGGATTTCGTCGGTCGGTATTTTCCAGAGCGCAGGCCGGATGTACCGCCGATTATTCCCTCCGGAACCTCCTGGAATCCCGAATCTCCCCCACCCGCCATTCCACCGGGCGGAATCGATTTGGCCGGGCAGGGTTTCCTTCCCGGGAATTTCCTGCAATTGCCCGTCCTCACCAAACCGGATTCGAGCGTTACGGACCGGTCCAAGGCGGATACGACCAAAACGGCGGCCCCAAAAACCGACACGCCGAAAACGGCCCCGAGACAGCCGACCTCGCCCCTGCCCGTCCCTTTGAAAAGACCCGACCCGGGCAATGGAAGCAACAACTTCGTCTTCTCCGGAGCCAAGACGCTCGGAGGCGCCCCCATCCTGGCCAACGACCCCCATCTGGACCTGGGCCTTCCCTCCATTTGGTATGAAATCCAATTGTCCGCGCCGGGGATGAGCGTTTACGGCGTTTCCATGCCCGGGGCTCCTGCCGTAGTGATTGGATTCAACCGCAAGATAGCCTGGGGCATGACCAACGGGCACGATGACGTCTTCGACTGGTATCGCATGACCTTCAAGGACAGCACCCTGGCCGAATACATGCATGGGAGCAAATGGAAACGCACCCGCCAGGTGGTGGAAGCGATCAAGGTAAGGGGCGGCAAGACGCGCCTGGACACCGTCATCTATACGCATCAGGGCCCCCTGACCCTCAAGAGCCAAGAGCGGCCCTGGAACCGGAACACCCCTACGCTGCATGCCCTGCGCTGGCTGGCCCTTGATCCGTCCGACGAACTGAAAGCGTTCCTACGGATCATGAAAGCCGGATCCTACCGAGAGTTCCAAGCGGCCCTCGACCCCTTCCACTGTCCCGCGCAGAATTTCGCGTTCGCATCCGTGGACGGGGATATCGCCATGTTCCATCACGGTCGCTTCCCCCGGAAATGGAAAGGCCAGGGCCGCTTCACCTTGGACGGGTCGGAGCCGGGCAACGACTGGTCGGGATGGCTTCCCCGGCAGACCACACCCGCAACCCGGAATCCAGAACAGGGATGGCTCTTCTCTGCCAACCAGACGCCCACGGATTCATCCTACCCGTATTACCTGGGCACATCCTACCTGGACGGCCAGAGGGCGAAACGCCTGGGACAAATCCTTGCGGATACGGATTCCCTTACGGCGGAGGGCGCCTTCGGCATCATGATGGATGATTTCAACCTGCACGCCGCAGAGATACTCCCCACCTTGCTGGAAAAGATATCCAAGGCGGTCCTTTCCAAACAGGATTCCGCTTCGCTCCGGGAAATCGCGGCCTGGGACTACCGCCACGGGGCCGCCAAGCGCGCGCCGGCTCTCTTAGACAAATGGTGGGCCATTCTGCACAAGTCGATCTGGCTGGACGAATTCGGCGGCGACAGCATTCACTATCAATGGCCGAACAAGGATCGCACGCGGAAAATGATCGTGGAAGAGCCCGACGCGGACTGGTTCGACGACATCACCACCCCTTCCAAGGAAACCTTAGGCATCCTTGCCTTGCGCTCCTTCCGGGAAGCGTCCGCAATCCTGCGGGATGGAAGCGATTGGGGCGAATATCGTCCGGTGCGAATAAGGCACCTGGCGCGCATCGACGCTTTCGGCAGCGAGGACCTCCGGACCGGCGGATGCCAGGATTGCGTGAACGCCCTCAAAGCTACCCACGGCCCCTCTTGGCGCATGGTCGTGACCATGGAGAAAGAACCCAAAGGCATCGGCATCTACCCTGGTGGCCAGTCCGGCAATCCCGGTTCCCCCCATTACGGCGAGTTCATCAAGGACTGGGCCGAAGGCCGGCATTACCCGTTGCTGTTCCTGTCCAATCCGCGCTCGGCCCAGGAGGAAACCTCCTACAGCCTGCAACTCAGGGGGAAATGAAATGGCCTTGCTGATCCTTTTCGCGGCGACCCTGGTGGGCGGATACCTCTTCCCCTGGTGGTGGCCGGCGGTGGCCGCCTACGCTTTGGGCTTCTGGCTCCCCCATCGCGCCGGCTCGGCCTTCCTGGCCGGCTTCCTGGGAACCGCCCTGTCCTGGGGATGTCTGGCCGGCTTCCTGGATTGGCGCAACCATCAGCTTCTGTCCACGCGCATGGCCGATCTCTTCCGACTTCCTTCCGGTATTGCCTTGGTGGCCCTGACCGGAATCCTCGGCGGACTCATGGGGGGACTCGCCGCTTGGGCCGGTTTCGCCCTGCGCGCCTATTTGAGGCCCCGCTTTCCCGAAACCGGAACGTCCTCCGCCGATGCTCCCGGGGAAACCTGAACCGGTATAACTCCTCCGTTCTGTGCCGATGGGCCCGGGACCGCCGGCGCGGGCGCGGACTTGCCCATATCCATTCCTAACTTGAGCGTTCCCGCCACCACCAGGCAAAGGCCCCCGACCTGGAGTGGCCCGGTGCTTTCCCCCAGAAATACGCCCGCCAGCACCATGGTCGAAACGGGTCCCACGCTGCTCACCACCGCGGCCTTGCCCGCGCCCACCAGGTTCACCCCGTACCCGTAAAGATAAACGGGGAGGACATTGCAGAATATCGAGGTCAGGACTGCGATCCAGATCACGGGGGCAGGTTGCGCCAACGCCTCCAAGGGGTAACCGGCAAGGAACTGGATGAAAATGCAGGCCGTGGAAACCATCATACATAGCGCGCCCAGACGCTGGGGGCCTACGCGTCCGATCATCCTTCCCTGCCAGACCAGGAACAGGGCGTAGAAAACCGCGCTAAGGAATACCAGAAACCCTCCATAGTACGGTCTTCCCCCGGATTCTCCGGCGGCAGCCTCGCTCCCGAAGGAGAGCGCGATTCCCGCATAAGACAGGGCCAAGGGCAGGTACATGCCCCGCGGAATCCGCTTGCGGAAAATCCACGAACCGAACAGCACCACCAGGGTGGGATAGATATAGAGGATCAACCGTTCAGTTCCGGCGGATATGTATTGCAGGCCCACCATATCGAAAATGCTGGCCAGATAATATCCCGAAAATCCCAACCACGCGATGATAGCCAGATCGCGTTTCGACAACGGCAAGGGAGCGGTGGCGCCGCGGAAGCGGCCCATGAAGAACGGCAACAGGAAGAACGGAAGCGAAAAAGCCCCCCGCATCGCCTGCAGCACCACGGGAGGAGTCCCGTAGCCATAGCACATTTTGAAGAACACGGACTTGGCGGAAAAAAGGATGGACGCGGCCACCACCGCCGAAAGCCCCCATTTCAGATTCCTGCCGTACGATGCCGATGCCATTAACGAAAGACCTCCGCCGGAAAAACAACAAAAAGCCCGCTCTTGGGGAGCGGGCTTTGCGATGATCCGGAATTTTTAGGTTCGAATCAGTTGCACACGCCCGCTGCATCCATAATGGCTTTCACATGCCAGGCTTTCGCTCGGGCGATGTTCGGTCGAATGGATAGTGCGATCATGTGCGACATCCATCCAAGTATAAGCAAAGCGCGCTGAATGTCAAGGAAGTCCTGCCGGAAGGGCGAAAAAGAAATATCAGGGAAGCGGCTCGATCAAGGCCCGAGAAGGTCGGTCGCGGCCCGTTCACGGCCCGAGGCCCGCAGAAACCGGGCGGCATCCCGGGTCGCCATCGCTTGTAAGCGCGGGTTGCCGCCAAAGCGTCCGCGCAGCGCCATCGGAAGGGCATGACCCTGCGGCAAGGAATCGAGTCGGAGCGGAAGCGCGCCGCCCGCCGCCGTGACGGCAGTATCCACGAGAAGTGCACTCGCACCGTCGCAATACAAAAGCGCCCAACCCTCCCGGCCAAGGAGATGGGCGGCCAAGGGGAGGAAGCGTTGATCTTCCGAAAGGGGAAGCAGGGCATGGGTGATTCCATACCGGCGGCGATAGGCATCAAACCCCTCGGGATGGTCCGCCGCCGCCAGGAAATCGCGGTAAAATTCCGGCGACCGGAGGATCATGCGCCCGTCCACGAACGACAATTTTCCGGGGTGCAGACGGAAAGCGAGGTAGCCGCCGTAACGGATCTCGTTGAACAGGTTTCCCGGAATCGGATGCGCCTCCAGGAAGTCGACGGCTGGGGCGGGGATCCGGAAAGGGGTCTCCATGGCGCCCGGTAATTCATAATCCCAGGCCGCCCGCACCTTGGGACCGTAAACCAGGATGACCGCGAGCAACATCACCCAACCCACGTACGCATCACGCCGCCTCGCCCCGGCGTCGGAAACCCGGTGCGATCCCTGGGAAACCTGCAAGTTACGTCCGGCGGCCATCAGTCCCGCCAGAAAAACCAGTGGCAGATTGCGCTGGGCCATCCATCCCAAGGCCGCGAAGGCGAGGAAAAGCAAGCCATGGCCGAGGCTGATCCGGAAACGGGAGGAGCCGGAGCCACGGGCCCGATCGAAAGTGAACAGCACCGCCAGGCAGAAGAAAAGAATCGGCAAGACCTGGCCGGGCCGGCTTTTCAGGAGCGTGGCGAAGGGAAGGTTTTCGGCAATCTCGTATGAAAAGATATTGGATGCGACCGGGGCAATACGGCCCAACAGGGAGAGCGGCAGACTGAATCCCTGGAGTCCGTATGGGCTGACGAATCCTGCCAGGGCCATGGCCAGGCAGGTCATGGCGAGCGGACGCAGGGCCACGGGAGAAATGGCCGTCTCCCGGCAAAAGACCGAAGGCAGGCGGCGCCCGGCCCATTCTCCAAGCAACAGGCTAAAAACCAGCAGAGCTCCCAGGGGATACAAGCCTTGGATATTGACAAGCGCCACCTGGACGGGAATCAGGATCAGCCAAGGTCTGGATAGTCTTCCCCGCATATGCGCGGTCACGGACCAGTAGAGAACGCTCAACCCCAACAGGGTCAAGGCCAGCGGCCTCACATCGATGAAAAAACGAACCTGGTATAAGCCGAAGGCGGCCAGAGGAATCAGCCATGGCAGGGAACGCCGATCCAGGTGGGGACCTAAGGAGCAGGCCAGTGCTCCCGCCAAAGCCAGGCATTTTCCGGCAACCAAGGCATGGGCTCCGCCCGTTTTCCAAGCCGCATAGGCGATGATTTGGAAACCCCAATGAAGGTCGGTCCACGGGACGCCCAAGGAAGCCAGGCAGAACGGATCCTCTCGGAGAAACGCCTTGCGCGCCCACATCAGCTTTGCGGAGGCCAGATGCCACCAGATATCCGTATCGGTCAGGGGAAACCAGAGGCAGGCCACCAGCCAAGCTAGGGCCAAGGCGATCAGCGACTTTGAGGCAAGGCTTCCCCACGCATCTGTTCCGGGGGGACGGCCTTGGGAACCTCCATCCGGGGTTTCAACCGCCAAACCCCTATCCGGACGCCTGTCTCGAGCCACGCGGAAAATTTACAAACATCGAAGATGGGACCCCGATTACTCCCAGGAAACGCATTCCATGACGGAGCGTCCGTGCAGAACCGCGTGTCCGGCCTTTACTAACTTTCATGGCATGTCCAGGATTGCTTTGCTCGGCTGCGGCGGCTTCGTCGGCAGCCATTTCCTGGATGCCGTACTCAACGATCCGGATGCGTTCGTGGAAGGTTGGGATTGGACCCCGGCCAAAATCATGGGCCATCTCTCCCGTCCTAACTTCCGGTTCCATGCTGGTGATCTCTATTCCCAGCCTGACCTGGAAGAGAATCTTTCGCGATGCGACGTGGTCATCTCCCTGGCGGCCATCTGCAATCCGTCTCAATACAATACCAAGGCCCTTAATGTTATCGAGAGCAACTTCATCACCGCACGGCGCATAGGCGATATCTGCGCCCGGCTGGGAAAATGGCTCATCCAATTCTCGACCAGCGAAGTGTACGGCCAGACCCTGGCGCACTGGACCGGTTCGGGAGATGGCTCGCCCGCCCGTTATGAAATGGGTGAAGAGGAAACCCCTTTGTTACTGGGCCCCATTGCCAGCCAGCGTTGGAGCTATGCTTGCGCCAAGCAATTGCTGGAACGCTACGTCTACGCGCTCCACAAGGAAAAAGGCCTCGACTTCACCATCATCCGGCCCTTCAACTTTCTGGGCCCCCGCATGGATTTCCTGCCCGGACGGGAACCAAGGGGGATGAGCCAGGCCGACGGGGACGGCATGCCCCGGGTGCTTGCCTGCTTCATCTCCGCCCTGCTGGACAGAAAACCCTTGTCTCTGGTGGACGGTGGTACGGCGCGCCGGACCTTCCTGGCGGTCGAGGAAGCCGTGGAAGCTTTGCGCATGATGCTGGAACGGCCCGGACTGGCCCGCAACCAGATTTTCAATATCGGCAATCCCGCCAACGAGATCACCATCCGCGGTCTTGCAGAATTGATGCGGAAAACCGCCGCGGACATCACCGGGGATGCGGGATTCCTGCAACTTCCACTTCTGGATGTGACCGCCGAGGAATTCTACGGAGAAGGCTATGCCGATTCCGATCGCCGCATGCCCCGCATCGACAAGGCCTTGCGGCTTATCGAATGGCAGCCCAGGCAGGGGTTGCCGGAAATCCTGCGCCGCACCCTCGAAGCGGCATTCCGGATCCACGGGACGGGCTCCGCGCCGATGTCCGTCGCTCCTTGATCTTCCTATATTTTCGGGGCATGACCGCGGGGACGGATACGAAACAACCCAAACATCCGGGAGCTCGCATGCCTATTCCCAAATCCATCGCAGCCACGTCCAACCGCAATCGCCCCCGGTCCGGTCTGGCCGCGCTGGCCTTGGCCGCGGCTATGGGGTTCCTGGTTGCGGGATGCCAGGTAGAGGAAAAAAAATCCGTCGAACCCGCCGTGTCGACCGTGAATCCGAAATACAACCGGTTGCATTCCCATGTGCTCGTCAGGCGCATCAAGATCCCCACGGAAGCGAATCTCGATTTCGCCGCTTACTCGAAGAACGTGATGCTCGCCGATCCGGAATGGAAGGCCGTCCAGCTCCCCGCCAAGCTCAATCTCGCCGGGGTGACTTTCGGGAACCTGCTCCAGAACATCAAACCCATCCTCGATTTCACGCCCTTGACGGACGCCGAGAAGGCCAACCCCATGGCCTGGACGCCCGTTATGGAACACCTCCTCAAATGGAATTTTGAAATGGCGTCCGGCCTGGCCAATGCGTATGCGAACGTGACGTCGGAAAAATGGGGAGACACCTCCGACTTGGCCCAACCCTACCAGGAGTTCGGCGCGATTTACATCCATAAGCAGGGGACCGTGAAGGAAGTCTGGGTGGAGTTGGAGTTCAAGCCCTGGCTCAATTCCTTCCTGGATGGGATCCAGGATCAGGACCGCGATGGGTATCCCGAGGTGGTGGCGCGCCTGGATTCCCGCGTCTTCACCCAGGAGATGGCGGATGCCATCTCGGGCGATTACGCGTCGAAGATATTGACCGAGCCCCAAGTGCTCGATTGGGCCCGCAATCTGGCATCCAGATGGTATCCGTCCTTCAACACCGACATCATGTCCCTGATAACCGGCTCGGCCTGGCCTTACGAAGATACCCCCGCGGAAACCAAGAAGGAGCTGGCGGGAACCTGGGTCACCAATCCCTTGTTCATCCTGCAAGGCCAGCCTTTCTCCGATACGCTATTCAACGCCTTTGAGGTGGAGGGCATGGGCACTGGCAAAACCGAGTCGGAAAAGCGCAAGGAGGGCAAGCCCATCGCCCGAGGCCTCGACAAGGGACTGACGGAACGCCTGGAAGCCCTATCCGCCAAGATTGAAAAGGAGAAAACCATCCATGGAAACGGAGACTGGCAGAAATGGGTCCAGAAACTGGCGCCTTTCCATGGCGACTTGAGAAAATTCGCCGCCCAGGAACCCGCTGAGATCCTCGGTCTCACGGCGCCGGACCGGTTCCTGGTTTTCCGACGCGAGGTGGAGTACCTGCTGGCGCCGGATTGGACGACTCCCGGCGCATCCCAGAGCCCGGTGCCCGCCATCGCCGCTTTCAAGGACTACCTAGCCACACAAGGCATCGACTTCCTGTTCGTACCCATTCCCACCAAGCTCGACATCTACCCGGAATACCTCGCCCCCAAAACCGATACCCTGCCCGGCCGCATCCCGCAGCCCCTGTTCCGGAAGCTGATCAAGGACTTGGCCGATGCGCGCGTGGAGTCGCTGGATTTGATGGAGCCCTTCCTTAAGTTCAAGGCGGCCAGCGAATCCGGGAAACGCAGCCTCTATCAGCGCCAGGACACCCATTGGAGCACCGTAGGCCTGGAAGCGGCGGCCCAGATGGTGGCGGAACGGATCAAGAATTATTCGTGGTACGACTCGGTCTTCCGGGACAAACGCGAATACCAGGTCCGGGACACCGTGTTCGAAAACCTAGGAGACATCCAGGCCCGCCTGTCCGATTCCAAAAAGGCGAAGGTGGCGCCGGAATCCTTGATCGGACACTTGGTGGTGGACGACCAAGGACGCCTGTACGAGGATTCCGATTCTTCCGCCGTGCTGGTCCTGGGAGACAGCTACACCGGGGTATACCAGAAGGTGGGATGCCGTAACGCAGGCGTTACTGCCCACCTTGCCAGGAGCCTCGGCGGTCCCGTGGACCTGATCATGGGCTGGGGCGGCGGACCGGAAGCGCCGGGAAAGCTTAAGAAACGGGGTGAGGAGTATCTCCATTCCAAACGCTTGGTTGTGTGGATGATGTCCGCGCGGGACCTGTTCGTCTATCCGGGAGGATGGGCGGCCAAGTGAGAAG
>JALYSE010000104.1 GCA_030854955.1 Fibrobacterota bacterium
GCCAAAGTCATCGCGGTTACAAAAGCGAGCCGCTGTTTGAAAGCCTGCGGGCCTTCATCTTGGAAAAGGAGGGGCGCGTATTGCCCAAGAGCAGCTTGGGCCATGCGTTCTTCTATGCTCGCAAGCGATTGCCTTCGCTGGCGCCCTTTCTATCGGATAGCGTCGTGCCCCTGGACAACAACCTAGTGGAGCGATGCTTGCGGCATGGGGTCATCGGACCTAAGAACTGGATATTCGCGCTAGCCTTCAAACTTCGTTCAATATCTATCTGATCCCATAATCACGCTGCGCCCCTCAACAAGGGTGGGGAGTGGAACGGTAACTGAAATTCGAAGAGTGTGGTTTCTTTTTAGGTGACTGGTTATGAGTGGCGGTCTGACCCATACTGTGTCTTTATTCATGCAAAAGAATCAGATCTATTTCTTGCAGTGATTAAATACAAGCCCCTGGGATATGATTTATCAAAAAGAGACGGCTACGGGCGCGCGCTGAGTAATCTGCCCCTGATCTCATAAACATGCAACGGCCTTATGTTCCGGTTGCTGTTCACCATGGGAATTTTACCCGAGTTGGAGATGAATAGTTTTGATCGATCGGTTTTTTTAAAAGTGGAACCTGAAAAAATTGAGGTCCCAATTAACAGGTCCTCACCCCGAAAAATACCACGGCCGCTCGTTCCTACCAGAACCCTCCCTGCATTGCGCATATCGCCAGTGATATCGGTAATATTGTCGGGAAGGACATTAATTCCGATTGCAGTCCAGGTTCTGCCATAATCCGTTGAGCGGAACATTCCTGTTTTTCCGCTTATTGTTCCATAAAGAAAAGCAGTTGGTTCGGTGGATGGAGCGATGGCCTTGCCGAAACCGAAACTGATGGAGTGAACACTGTCAACAGCTTCCCAGGTTGAACCGCTGTCTTTAGAAATGTGGAGCGCGTCGTTGCTATGGGTGGAGAACCATACATGCCCCTGCTTGCCCGGGACTGATTCAAGTTTCATCCTATAGAATTGGGGCAGTCCGGTTTTTACCTGACTCCATGAGACTCCACCATCTATCGAGCGATAAACAACACCCGTTGGCGCCGGCCAGAAACCAGGATCATAATAATAGAATGTATTGCCGTTCACTTTGTCTGACGTCAAAAACTGGCTAGTTGACCATTGCAGCGATGCATCATTGACAGCAGGAAGACCGGTGCAGATAGTCCATTTATTTCCACCATCGGTTGTGTAGTAGGCGGTTATTTTCGCAGGTGATGTCCAATCGGCGGCGGTAGGCGCCCAGACCATTCTCTTTGGGTCCGTAGCGGATATGGCAATGTTCCCGTTGAACGCACCAGCTGGTGTGGTCGCGAAGTTCGACCATGTTTTTCCATTATCCAGGGAATATTGAGCCTTTCCTATGCCATTGCTCTGATCACTTCCGACAAAGGCGACCACCGAAGGTTTGGACTCGCAGTAGGCAATGGAGCTGCCGTAGCCGAACTGATCGGGCATCAAAGTCGAACGAGGCACGCTGTCGTAATCGGCATGCACAAATCCAATCATATCCGCAGTGCCGCTGATCAGGGCTGCACCCCCTGCGACAGGCGGAGCTTTTATAATGTTCACTACGAGTTCTTCTAGGTTATCCATTTGGGCGACCCATTGCGCTGGCGTGCCGGAAAGATTCTGCGTGCGATAAATTCCAAACCCGGTTGTAAACCAGCAGTTTCCCGCATAATCGATGAGCACTTCGCCGGCATAGGTGTATGAAGATCAGGTTGGATAGTAGGGCGGCTCGGTCACATTTTTCAGTCCCGCCATGCTTTGCGATCCGTTGTTGAATGGCAACTCTATCCAGCTTACGCCGCCATCATTGGACAAATGCAAAGTCTTTTGTGGGCCTGCATTGAATTCGGCGGTAATTATTCGCAGCGGGTTTGAGGGATCGACGGAAATTCCGCAGAAGCCCGACCCGGCTGTGTTCGAGGGCGTGATAGCGGACAATGATGCTCCGTCGAAAACATAAACCGCACCGGGTCCGCCAATTGCCGTTCCGGCATAGGCCACATACACCTTGCCATTCGTGCCGATCGAGGCACCTATTGGGCGCAGGGATGTTGCAGGGCCGCCGGGTATCAACTCCCAACTGGTTCCGCCATTCGATGTTTGATAAATTCCTGAACCCATGACACCGGCATAAATTTTGGATGAAGCGGTTGTTGCATTTCCCGAGGCTTTGTCAAATGCAACAAAGCTGACCCCGGCATCTGCCCCAACTGGAATGCTTACTATTGAGATCTGGGCCCAGGTCGAGCCGCTATTTGAACTTTTCCAGAGGCCGTTTTTACGCGAGCCGAAATAAACTACCGCACCGTTGCCATTGGGGTCTACTGCAAGTCGTTCACCTGCCTGGCGCCACTCGCCATTGCCGTCCATGAATACTGGAAGGGATTGCCTCGCCCAAGTATTTCCCTGGTCCGCTGACTTGTATATGCTGCTGTCGGTGGCGATGTAAATCAGGGAAGGGTTTGCAGGGCTTATGGCAAAGCTTTCGATACTGAGCCCTATTCCTTTTCCATCAAGCAAGGGGACCCATGCGCTATTTGATGCCTCCCATCGGTATAGTCCGCCTACATCAGTCTTCGCATAAACCAAATTCTGATCAAGCGGATGGGCAATGATACCGGTGACGAATCCCATTCCATGAACCGTGACTGATTTCCAGGTGTAGGTCTGGGCTGCAAGAATAAAGCAAAAACTCATGAGTACTACCAAAAATGATCTAACTAACAAATAACGCCTCTTCTAATAAGTAACCCCAAGTAGCCAAGACCAAACTCATATATTTGCAAAACATAGGAAAGTTCGAACGTCTTCTCTGAAAGAAAATACAGTGGTTCCTCTCAAAATTCATCCTATTTGGAAAAATGGCAAATTGGCCTTTTTGATAGGCCCATCAGAGGTTTTTTTTCTCGGTTCAGTAAACACGGTACCTTCCTGATTGCATAAGACAATGTTGCAATAAATAGATATATGTGAAAACTGGCCCGGATCTCCCGCGGACTCTACGCTCTACCACACGCGGCCCTTACCGGCAAGGAATCCTTGGTGGAAGTTGCCCTTAAGGCGCCGAATGCGGTCATCTACCTGCTGACGGCGCTCGAATTCCACGGCGTTACCACCCATATCCATCCGGCAACATGGATCGCAATCGAACAGGGGGAGTGAGTACCCAGGGGAATGTCCATGGACCTGAAGGTGGTTCGGTTTTCCGGGGACGCATACCGGGAGGGGATCGAAACGCATTCCGTGCAGGGCATCACGGTCAATGTTTATGGCCAAGACTATCGCCGATTGTTTTCGTTTCTTTCATCATGGCTTATTCTTCTCCAACAGGGGAGGTGTGAAATTCCAACGGCTTCGGCTAAGGGCATCGAGACGATCAAGAACCCGACGCACCCGCTCGGGGCGGGATCCCGTCGCTTCCATCCAGGGGTTGCCGCTTTCGGAGACCACTTCGCGGAAGCGTTCGTGCATGGACAGGCGCAAATGCTCGCCATCGCGCAGGCCATCCTGTTCGAAAGCCACGCCATCGGGGGAAGTGATTACGTAGATGTCGCGCCGGGGAAGGGTTGCGACGAATTCGGCGAGCCGGGCCGAGGACGCATGACGGTAGCGTTCATGCCATACCAGGGTGGCCAAGGCATCGGTATCGAGAACCAGGTAGGGGCTCCCGATGGCGGCAGCTTTGTTTTCACGCAGGGTCTGCTCGCGGGCGATGACGAGGAAATCTTCTTCGGACCATTCGATGTTCTCGGGCATCACCCCCGGACAAGCCTGCTCCACCAAAGAGACCAAGGCCCCGGAATAATCGCGCCCGTATTCGGGCACCCACATCGTGCGCTCCCAGATGCCGCCCCGCGCCCGGACTGCAGCGGATAGGTCCCCGCACAAGGTTGTCGTGCCCGTCGATTCGGCGCCCAACACCACCACCCGCAGGCAAAGGCCCGAACGAGTTCCCGCGGGCAGCTGCTCCCAATTGTCAACGAGATTTTCCCGAACCCGCGTCCCGGAAACCGGAACCGTGGATCGTTCCGGATCCAGCACGATGGCCTGGACTCCGAGCCGGGCGCCCATCTCCACCCCGTACTTCTCTGAGGAAAAGACCGCGTCCAAAGGAGGAAAGGGCTTTCGCTTGTCTGCCAGGATCACCGCTTGGCGCATCAAACCGATATGCCCTTCCCAGACGGAAGCATCCGCGTAGTCGACGGGAAAATCATCCAGGATGCCCTCGACCCGCACGTGGATCCGTTCCCCCAGGTCTTGCCTCATCCACGCTACCCGCTCTTCGATGCCGAGGCTTTCCACGGAAGCGCCCAGCACCACCACGGTCACCCAGTCCGAAAAGGTCGCCGCGGTTTCAATCAGATGCAGATGACCGTTATGGGGCGGATAGAATTTGCCGATCACCAAGGCATGTCTAAAGCGAGGCGGTTTCACCGGACTGCCACCCGCCAGCGGTACCATCCCTGGATGCACAGTACTAGGAACAGCACGTACAACAAGGCGATAAGAGGCAACTGTCGCGACCAGTAAAGGGGGATGGAAACGATATCAACCGCGATCCACCAGACCCAGGTGGAAACTGATTTGCGGTTGAGCAGCCATTGGGCCCAAATGCTGGCGCTGGTGACGAAGGCGTCGGGCCACGGAGCCGCTCCCCCTAGGCGGATCAATACTTCCCGCAGAACCAGGGTGAGCGCGCATACGATGGCTAAGCCCAAGACAAAATCCCCCTTTCGGATGGGCTTGGGCTTCGCATCTTCCTTGGAGGAGGCCAGCATCCATTGGATCCAACCTTGCACGCTCAGCACGAAGAAAACCACCTGCAAAGACATGTCCCCGAACAGCCGAGCATGGAAAAATACCGCCCCCAAGACCAGGGAATTGATCAACGCGAACGGGAAGTTGAGAATGCTACCCCGGGCAGCCAGGGCTACGCAGGCCAGGCCGGTGGTGAATCCCGCCAAATCGCCCACTGAAACGGGCATCGTGCCCACATGGAACATGGGCGTGGTCAGGAATTGCATGATCGGATGGCTCACGGGTAATCCGCGGCTTTCGGGGCCGCGGCTGTAGCCGCAAATGAATGCACGAACTGTTCCTGGGCGGCGGTCTCGATGGCCCGCGGCGACCGATGCTTCCTCAACCCCTCCGCGGTCACCAAGGTCGCCACATGGGTCACTTTCTGCCGCATTAGTTCCCCGATATCCATCCCCAAGTCGCGCAGCCGGTCCTTGCGCCCCGGCAGGATGGTGAGGCCGATGGGCCGCTTGCCCGCGCGAGGCACCCAATCCACCCGCAAGGACAGGGATTCGTCGAGATGATTGCCGCAGGACCGCGCTAGCAGTCCGGTGCCCACCAGGGCCGCTTTCTTCTGGAGGAGGGTGGCTTCCTCGAAAGACAGGGTATGCGCCGCATAGCGCAATGCGACCAGATGATATTGCCAAGGATGCAGGTACGTACCCACGAACTCCGCCAGGATCCCGCAAATCATGCGCAAAGTCTCCCAAGTCCGCTGCATGGATTCCGGCACGCCCGCCTCGACGGCATCGGGAATCCTGCCACCCAGATCCGGAAGGGCAACCACCCGCTCCATCAGCATTCCATGGTCCCGCAAAGCTGCCTCATCCGGAACCGATGTCCGCTCCCGGGAGGAACTGGCCGTTAGGGCGGAGCATACCGCGATGTCCGCATGGGGATATCGGGTCCGCAGTTCATAGGCCAGCAAACTCACCTTGGCATCCGTCCATGTGCCAATGATGCCGAAGCGGAGGTCCGGTTCCATGCCGGTTTCCAGGCGCACGGCGTGGTCGGTGCCGAGGAAATCGTTCAGGGAAGGGGAATCGATAATATCGATGGTCCGGCCACGGGCATCCGGGAGGGCGTAGACGAATTCGAAGCCAGGCGTGCCGTCCAGGCAATGGGGGCCGAAATGAGCCAAGTGGCCGGCCTGCTGAGGGTCATCGGCAAGGTGGCGGTCGCGTATGTGGAGAATGCACAGGGATTCGGGGCTCTGGTCATGTGCCCATGTCACGAAGCGGACCAGGGGGCCTTCGGCGGGGTCGAGGCCCATGAGGCGGGCGGATTCGGAGGCTCCGATGTGGAGGGTGCAGGGCAGGGGTTCCCAGGGGGCGAGGGGACCGACGAAGTCCCGTTGTAAGCATTGGGTGATCAGGATCGAACGCACCGGGGACCTGCTGGAAAGAGTGTGGGCGCAGGGGGAAAAATAGCAGGAGCAGGGGGATTGGTAAAGGGTGTCTATCTCTGCAAACCTGGGTGAAGCGACATTTTGATGGACCGCTTGGTTGGAGACTTTTCCTGTCAAGGGTAGAGTCACCTTCCCCTTCACCGAGACTGTGCGCAAGGCTGCCGGAGGGGTTGCGAATGCGCGCCAGGCGTTGCATCGCGCGAGTCGGGATGGCTGGGTGGTTCTCGTGCAAAGGGGATTCTATGATCTACTTCTCGAGGCGCTGTTCGGCCCTGCCGCAGATTGAGCGACTGACAAATCCATCCGCAGAAATTCGATCAATTCATCCGGTAGATGCACACAATCCTGCAAGCCTTGTGCATTGACCTCGCCCGCGACTTCCTCAATGCGAGTTACTTCACCATCCTCGCCCACTACATCTTCATTATCCACATCCACCGGAAACTCCGGCTTGCCGAGCAGGATTTCGAACTTCTGCGCCCGCGACAGCAGCAGTTCATACTGAAATTTCTCGTAATTATGCGCAAGGAAGGGAATCCCGATATTCAGTCGTAGCTTCTCCAGATCCCCATGGAGTTCAACCCGCGATCCCACCCGATCGACTCGACCGGTGCGCTGTTCCAGCTTGGCGGGGTTCCAGGGCAGGTCATGATGGATCACGTCGGCGCAATATCGGTGAAGATCGATGCCCTCGGAACCGATCGAGGTGCAAATCAGGATATCCGGAGCCAAGGGGCTGTTGAAGGCCGCGCAGAGGTTGATGCGCTTCTCCGGGCTCACGCCGCCCTTGATATGCTCGACGATGTTCTCCTCGCCCAGGAAGACGCCTTTCCATAGGCCCTGCCGCTTGGAACTGCGGCGAACCTTTCGGTTGATGGACCCTTCGGATTCGTTCAAGGAGCGGAGAAAGGCATGGGTGCGGTCCCAGGGGGTATGGGGGTCAGAGCAGTCGTCTTGGACGAGGGCAACGGCATGTTGAGTCAACGCCTGGGCCACAGTTCCGTAATCGCCGGCTGCAAGTTCCCTGTGGAATCGGGGGACCAGGTCGGTACGGACCAGTACCTTGCGGAGACCCTGGGGAAGGTCCAGCAGCAAGTGGGCGAATACTCCCAGGGAGCCCTCACCGCGATTCTGGTCGAGGACGGCGGTTTCCGATTCCAACAAGGTCCATACTTGGCGGTGGAACAGCGAAGCGTCTTGGGCCACGAACCAGAGGTTGTTTTGGCTCAGCTTGTCGAAGGGGGACAGATCCATTTCCGAGAGGACATCCTGCCCTTCCTCACCGGTGTCATCGATTTCGGAGCTTTCCTTGTCCTTCTTCAGGCGGAGGTATTGTCGGAGGGCATCCTCGGCATCCTCCCCTTCCATGGCAAATACTTTGACCATATTCAAGAGGGCTTTGGGTAAGGAGTCTGGTGCCCCAGACAGGCGAACCAGGGCCTCGACCATCCCCAGATCGAGAAGCTTGTCCCGTTGCCTCTCGTTCGGCGTGAATCTCAAAGCTTGGATGCGGTCCTGGACACGCACAAGGATGTGCGGCCAAGTCTCCTTCAAATGGTGCCGAATGGGGGAGGCGGAATCCGCCTCCAAGGTCTGAAGGTAGGAGGCATGCCAGAAGAGCTCGATATCCAGATGCTGGGCCAGCCACACCTTGCGGATAGCCTTGGCTTCATCCTGGGAAAGGCTAGTGAAGACGATTTCTTCCAACCCCCGTTTGAGCGTGGATTCGAGTTCTTCCAAGGTGGCTAATCGTTCGCAGAAAATGAGGGTTTTGTTTCCTCGCCGATAGTTCTCCAGGGCGCGTTCGGCCGTGGCGGAGACTTTCGGATGGGTGTGCTCGGCAAGCGCACTTTGGAAGAATTCCAGTTGGCGGCGCGTATAGGGTGAAAGTGAGGCGTTTTCCTTGAGCAATTGCTCATTGCTTTCCCGGAAGGCCTGGTTGCTTGAGGTGATGCCTCCCATCAGGTGCGCCTTGGGCTTCTTGCCCTCCATCCGGTCGTCGCGACGGATTAGCTGGTCGACGCGCATGGCCAGGAAGTTGATCAGTGCGTTCTCGGGATTTCCGTATCCGGGGGTTTCATATAAGGCTTGGCGGATTTTCCGGTAATCGGGCCGACCTTGGGTGGTGAATTCATGGCCGGAATGGAAATGGCGCTTCTTCCGGTCCTTGGTATGCCTTAGGATGATTTTCCGCAATTCGGTTTGCAGGCCCTTGATGGCGGTGTGGTACCGCATCGCTTCCTTCAGGAATGCTTCCAGGGCATCGCTCCAATCGGGCTGTTGGATCAGGTGCCCCAGGGTCTCCGTATTGAGCTCCGAGATTCCGGACAGGGCTTGTTGCAGGTCTTCCAGGTCCTTGGCGGCCAATGCTTCCCAAGCTTTGCGGAAGCCCGCGCAGGCATCAAGGCAGGTACGTGCAGGTCCGGATTCCCCGAGAACGCTGTTCACTATGTCCATGGAGCGCCCGGTAGCGCCTCCGGACGCGAAGGCGAAGACCTTTTTCAGTTCGCCCTCTTCGATTTGGAATGGAGTCGCGGAGAGGATTAGTTTGCGGGGGATCCAGGGGGCGAATCGGGTTTGGTAGTCCTCGGCGCCATTGCCGCCGTTCTTCCAATTGTGGACCTCATCGATGATTGAAAGCCCAATGCCGGCGGCGGCCAGTTTTCGGGTGATGACCTTGTCCTGGATTTTCTTGTACAACGCAATCAGGTTGCCGCCTTGATCGAGGGTGCCTTCAATATCGATTTCATCGCCCATCTCATCCAAGATCGCGCGTACGTCGGCGGCAAGTCCCCAAAGATCGACATTCCCCAGGTCCTTAACCCAATCGCAATAGCCTTCCCATCTCTCGTAGGCGACACGTTGGATGAGCAATGGGGTGTCCCCCAGTTTTTCGATGACCCGCCTTCGGGTATCCGCATGCTTGCTCTTGAGGCAGAAACTAGTGATATAGGTGTTGAAGAGCTGAGACTCATTGCGGTCGACGCGTTTCTTGCGGAGGGCCGCCATGCCCATGATGAAGACGTTGGCTTCGTAGCCGTCCTGCTTGCGAGCGAAGTCCCGGAACAGAGCCTTTATTTCTGAGACCGCCTCTTCGCCCTTTTTAAGCTTGCGTAGAAGCGATTCGATCATGGATTGATTCAAGGCAAACCGGTGATCGAGGTAATCGAAGAAGGCGCGCTTTGAAAATACCGAACAGAATTCCAGGTATTCGGGAGAATATTCGTTCACGTCCCCGGATGCGGAAAATTTGCTTCCCTTTTTCAACCGGGAACGGCGCCAGGCATGGATGAGGAAAGCGATGCACTCCACCATAGATTTGGTAATCGTGGGGTCCTGGTTCTTGAAGTCATGCAGGTTCTGGATCAGATCCCAGTACGTTTCAATATTGAGGTGCCTTAGGGATTTCCCCTGAGTTTCCGCACTGCGGCCCGCCGCGGAGTCGAGAACATAATGCTCGTTGAAGGAACGAAGATCCTGCTCCCATTTCCGGGCTAGGATATTGTTGGGCGGGACCACGAGCAGAACCTTACGGTCGTTCTCCGTAGTCTGGAAGATATGCTCGGCGATGACCGCCATGGCCACATAGGTCTTGCCCATGCCGACCTCGTCGGCAAGCAGGACTGTATCCAACCCGTCTTGATACCTATGAATGATGGCTTCTGCGGTCATGTATTGGCGAGACCATTGCTCTTGAATTTTCGTGTCCTTGACATGCCTGATAAGAATATCCTGGATAGGCTTATTCATGGTGGACTCCCGCCAGTGCGAATGACACGTATTTGCTACGGAGGCTTTCGCTGCCTTTCCATAGGGTCAGGCATGCCTTGGCGTGATCCACAAGCGGTTGAATCAGGGGTCGTTGTGGCTGCGGGATTTCTGAATGCAGGTTGGTCACCAGGGCCAGGAATTCCCCCATCTTGAAAAGATGCTCCGAAGGCGGAATCGCACCGTCTGCGGCCTTGGCTTCTTGTTCCAGAATACGTCCATAAGACCGAAGCGGCTCGATGAAGTCGCGAACCAGGGCGTCCTTCTGGTGGAGCGGATCGATTTTGGCCAAAGTTTGGATGCGGGTAGTGAAGTCGGCTTCGATTTCACCGAAAAGGTTCAGGTAAGATTGCATGGCGATGACGCAATTTCCTTGTCGGTCGACTTTGAGAAGATCTCGAAACCGAATGTCGCCGCCTTCTTCTTCTCCGGGGAGCCTTTCCAACCCCGTACCCAAGGAGCCCCCTTCGGGATTCAGGTAGAATGCCATCCAATCGAGGCTGGTAGGCAGGATAAAGGTTTCGCGATCCGAAATCAGGTTGCCCGTGTACTGGAAGGGAAAATAGTAGATGCGCTCAGGATTGGATTTTATCCTGAAGGTCAGGTTCCGGTAGCCCGGAATCCTTTGCCGGAAGGCCTTCATGTCGATCCATTGGGATTTGCCTTCCGGGTCGACCAGTAGGGCGATACCGCCCCAATCCACGTTATAATCGGATAGCGTACGCTGGGTGGGTTCCATGTCGGCGTTCCGGGTTTCGACGACGAATCGGACCGAATCATTTCCGTCCGAGGGTTCCAGCAGGATTAATTCCAGAAATCCTGGGAAATCGGAATCCTCCTTGTACCCTTCTTCGTCTTCAGTTTCTAGTAATGGCGGCGCATCAGTCGGGAGGTCTGGAAAGCGGTTTCCTTCCGCGGCTCCCAGGCTGCGCAGGATGTTCTGCTCCAAGGCAGCAGGATTGGCGTCCTTCCAGACGAGGCCCAATTCCAGGTTATCGCCTTTCCATGCCTTCCGCGAGAAGTTAGCGCTGCCCATATAGGCCAAGGCCGCATTTCCGGAACGCAGGATCAGGATTTTGGCATGAAGCTTACGCTGGAAGATCAGATCCTTGGCCGTTTTTTCATTCATGTTCGCGGCGAGATGGATCCGCTTCTTTTCCTTATCGCTGAGCTGCGCGGGAATGGCGAACAAGGCGCATCCGGTTTCTGTTTCCACGGAAGCGAAATGCCGCTTTGAGAGTTTGGCGACCACGGATTCATCCGTAACCCAGGTCCGGCTTTTCAAGTCTGGAAAAGCGAGGAGCAGGTCTCGTGCCAAGCTCCCATTGGCCGGGTTCTCGTCGAAGAAAGGAGACACGGCGAAAAGGGTATCCGGTTCCTTACCTGGAAACCAGGTGTCCCAGTGCGTACGTAAGAGCGCAAGACCTGTTTCACCGTCAGTATATCCTGAATGCAGGATATGCTTATCGGGATCGTGAACTTTCGGGTTCCATCCGGCTTTCCGTTCCCGAACCGTTCTTACCAGTGCGAGTAAGGAGGATTGCGAGGATTCGCGCAATCGATCCTGGTAATTCGCTGCGATGAAATCCATCCACTGGCTGAGGATCGCGGAATCCGGGGATGCTTCGGAATCCCATTGGAAATCCTGATACACTTCGCGATTCCGGAACAGTCCGGTTACCGTCAGGTTGAAGCTACCGATAACCAGCCGGATGGTCTTCCGGGTGACCAGGAAATACGCCTTGGAATGGTGGCAAGAAAAGGCCTTGGTCTGTAAGGGGTGCAGCTCCAGGAACTGGGGAAGCGCATTTGATTCCTTGGTCTTTCGCGCATCATAGATGACGATGGGCCGTAGGTCGGAAAGGATTTTCAAATCCTGCCGTCGGATATCAAAGTCTTCATCCAATTGCTGCCCGCTGCAAAGGTTCCGCAATTGCTTGTCGTCGAACTCGTATGTAAGTACGAGCAGATGTAAAAGCGGATCCTTCTTTCTATTCGAAAGGACCTCGGCCACGATATCCCGAAAGCTGTGGAATTGCTCCTGGCTCATGCGGCCGCCTTGGCGTATTTCAGCCATTTGGCCGCGCGGCCGAAAAACCAATCTCTACGGTAGGCCCAGGATATCAGGGCCTCCCAATTTTCCGGGTTGCCGCTAAGGTTTTGGATCAAGTCATTCAACTTCTCCAGGTCGACGCGGTCCCGGACCAGGATATCCGCGTCGCGCAGGAAAGCGCCAGCACCCTTCGAGGCCTGGTGCTTTGCATGGACCCGGATTACTTCCGTACCCAGGGCGGAGACGCTTCTGACCATGGAAAGGTTACGGAACATGCCATGGAAAGTGTCCTTGGATTCGTGGATGGACAGGTAACGGGGAATCCGTTGCAAGAACTCTTGCAAAAATCGGAAGTCTAAAAAATCCATTCCGCTTGTCGAAATCCGCCCTTCGTCACTGCGAGTCGCATATTCCCATTCGAAGATGAATTGAACGCATCCTGCGAGCAACTCGAATTCCCGTGCCAATCCGATGCGCCTCAGGATGTCCGGTTGGCCAAGATAATGCGCGGACACCCCTTCATAAAACCCGGCGTAGGTTTCCTCATTGTCCGCCAATTCCATTATCTCGGAGGGCACCGGCGAATCCCAAAGTGCTGCAATCTTGGAATGCCTTTGGCTGTAGGCGGAAATAATCTCCTGCCAAGCGGAAATTTCATTCGCACTGGGTTCGGCCTCAAGATTGAACAGGTCCATCGCCTTTTGGAAGTCAGGCATTTCTGGAGTAATCTCGCCTTTGACCCAGGATTCGAGCAGATCCTCAAAGCGGAGGGAGCCGCGGTTCTGCCATGCTTCCCCTAATTTGGCCCCAAGCGGAGTCAATTCAGTCCCCTTGGAATTGAGCAGCCCCCACAAGGTGGCTGGGCTGGAATAGTGGCCCAAGGTTCCATAGTTGAGTCTTAGATAAAGGTCGCGATACGCTTTGGCCGTTTCCAGGGAAAGCTTGGGCTGGTCGGCAAGGATGTTGTACTTGGTGACGTTTAATATTGATCTTCCAGCTTTAGAATTCAGCACGCCCCACAGGATTTCGTAATCGCGAAAGGTCCTGGAAAAATCCTTGCCCGGCTTTATCCCCTTACGCGCCGCATACGCGTAAACGAAGCAGAGAAACCCTTGGTAGGCCGGATGATTCGATAGTACCGTGAACTGGTTAAAAAGGTGGTCCGCGATGGCTGTGGAGGGCCTGAGGAATCCCAGGGGGTCTACCGAACCGCCGGTTTTTTCAAGAACGATGAATTCGGAGAATTTCATGTGACTATAGTAATTGAAAGTGTCAGAAGACTGTAGATCAGCCGTGGTTAATTGACGTGTGAGTATTTTCAGCCGTCGAATAATTTCAAATTCCGATAATCTCAGTAGTGATTGTAAAGCTTCCCGGCATTGGGCTGCGGGCGTTATATCTGCCAAGACGTAGGGATGTCAGAATCGCCACAATTCCGCGTACAGATTCCTCACGGTTTGTTACCTATGGAGGGTTTCCTGCTTTTTTTAGTTCAACAACCTGCTCCAAAGGAATAACTCGATGCTAAGGTATCTCATCATTTTCGGTTTACTCCTCATACTCGCTCTATCCGGATGTTCCAAGGATAGACCGGTGGGCCCGACCGAAGGGAATGGTAGCATTTCCTTCAGCTTCGGATTCGAAGCGGCTTCTCCGTTCAAAGCCATCGCGAAAAGTGCGGACATCATGATTTCCGCCCCGGATATGGTGACCATGAACAGGACCTTGGAGATCAAGGATTCGACCATTGAAGGCACAGTTACAGGTATTCCCGCCGGGAAAAACCGGACTTTCGAGTTACAGGTCTATGATTCCGCCGGGAATGTCAGGTATCGTGGCAACAGCAAGGCGAACATCAATGTGAATTCCTTGGTTGCTGTAAAAATCACCGTCCATCGGCTCCTCGGTTCGGCCGTTATCAATGGGAATGTCGTAGAAGCGCCCATTGAACTGAAAGATTCCGCGACCATGGTTCTGTTCAACTTCGACGAGGGTACCGGCGCGCAAACCGTGGACTCGAAGAATAATGTCATTGGGATTCTGAACAATGTCACTTGGACGAAGTCCCCATTGGGATTCGCCACGACCTTCAATGGAACCAATTCCCATATTACCACATCATCCTCTCCTTTTGTCACCCTCCAGGATACTTTTACCATCGATATTCTTTTCCGGGTCGAGACTACCACGGAGCGGAGAATGCTTTTCGGAATGCGTCAGCCGCAGGATGTTTCCGCCGAGGTGCGTGACGATGGCCGCTTTCGCGCCGTGCTCCATGATGGCAATGAATCCACCCACTTGGTCAGCCTGGGAAGGGTCGATGATGGGAAATGGCATGCTGTGTCCATCCTGCACCGTAAGGATTTTTCCACCTTGTATTTGGACGGGGTCAAGCAGAAGGATAGCACCAATACGAACCTGCACATCAATACTTCAACCCATATCCTGATCGGCCATAATCAACTGGCGGAATTTCCGGGACGGTTCTTCTTCAAGGGGGATATCGAGTTGATCCGGTTCAGCAAGGTCGCGAGGTCCGAAGCGGAAGTTGTTTCATTGAGTTCGCTGATTGGTAATTGAAGTAGGGTAGACTCCTCCACTTGCGCCACCGAGGCGGCGGCCGCAAACGCCATTCGTAGCGATCGACACCGCTCGCGAGCGAGCGCTTTCTCCTGGCTCACAGCCTCTTATGGGCTATTCTCTGTCGTTTGCCACAGCCGCCCATCTTAATCCGAATCGTAATTCGATATTCTTCGATTCTGAAAAAATCCGCATAAGGTTTCCGAACCGGCACCCGCTTCCCATCCGCTCGCAAAATCCCTCCCGAAGCTCTCCACACCGAACCCCCCTGAATCATCCGCCATAAACCCGACGTAACACGCCTGTTCCCATCCTGCACCAAAATGGCTGTAGACCCCACGTCGGCAAAGGCTTCGCTTCCCGCACCGAAAACCGCGCCCCCCCCCAAGGTCAGGGTTGCCGTCACGCTATCGGCCGCCACCAGCACGGCCGCCCGCGTATGCATGAACCATCAGGTCTCCGCCGGTTTGGTTGCCGTCACTTCGTCCTAGATCAGAAACCATTTCCGATTGTGGATAAGCGCCGTCCCGCGCCGTACCTTCTGCGAATGGCGGGCATAGGCCTTGGAGAGGTCCGCGATGGCGAAGGATTCCCCGGCCGAGGACCCGAAGGCCGTGATCGTGCCGCCGCCCTTGATATCCTGGTCCGGCGCGCTGTCGGGATTTAGGACCAGGGTATTGTTGCCTTCGCCGGCGAGTTATTGCCAGGCGCGCCCGGCGTAGCGCGCATCGTCTTCCATGCGGTAGACCATGGACAGGGCCGCGGTGAGGAGGCCAATCCTATTCTAGGCGGATAGAGTGGGAAGTCAAGCGCTATCCCTCAAAGAGTATGAGATTCTTTTGATCCGGTCCTTTACGTACCCGGCATATTCCGACCGGTAATCCG
>JALYSE010000105.1:0-5781 GCA_030854955.1 Fibrobacterota bacterium
GAAGCGAGGTGGGCAGCGTAACCTGTCCGGATCAGAGGGGACAGTTCACAGTTGCAGGGCACGGGCGGGAGTGAGATGCGGAGTGGGCATGGGTTCCTTGAGTTAAACCTTGGAAGCCTAGCCTATTCAAATGCGGCTACATAGGGGGGCCTGAGAACGGATACGGTACGCCTTCACCCAAATGGAATTAATCGCCAAGATCCGCGAAATCCTGTATAAGCCGGTACTTTGACCGATTCCTTCCTATTTTTGGAAGGATGGCCCCCAAAAAGAACTTCTACGCTGTCCTCTTCAAGGATGGAACTCATCGTATCTACTCCAATTGGCCCGATTGCCAGCGCGCCACCTCCGGCGTTCCCGACATCCAATTCAAAGGCTTTATTACCCGGGATGAAGCAACCGCCTGGATAGCCCTCACCGTTCCAAGTGATGCCTCTCTCCCCATCGAGGCTAAAAAGGAAGAGGGATTTCCCCCGGGGTCGGTGCTAATTTATGTGGACGGTTCGTACATCCACAAACGCTGCAAGCGGGCCGGATGGGCCTGGCTGGCCGTGAAGGACGACAAGGTCATCGGACAGGAATCCGGGGTCACGGAAAAGGACGCCTTGTCCCGCAATATCGACGGGGAGTTGGAAGCGGCCGTCAAAGCAATGGAATGGGCCCGGCACCATGGCCACAAGGCTGTCATCCATCATGATTATACCGGCATTTCCATGTGGGCGTCCGGTGCGTGGAAGGTGAAGGCGGAGATTTCCCAACACTATGTAGACCGGATAAAAGATCTGAAAGCCGGCGTGACCTTCAAGAAGGTCACGGGGCATTCGGGCGACATCTACAACGATAGGGTCGACAAGCTGGCGGGGGAGGCCATCGCGGCCTTCGTGGAGCGGGGAAAAGTTTAGCCCCGGAGTTTCCTCCGGGGCTCGAAGATTCGCGGGATGATGGCTTAGCCATCATCCATGCGTGAGGTCGGGACTAGTGGCCGGGGTTGTCGGCTTTCTTGTCCTTGGCGTTTTCCTTGGCTTCATCCTGCTCGCGCTTCAGGTCGTCCTGGTTCTTTTCCAGGTCCTTCTTATCCTGCTTAAGATCCTTTTCGTCCTTCTTCAGCTGGGCCTTGTCAGCCTTGATCTCTTTCTTGTTGTTCTTGATTTTCTTATTTTCCATGGCGACGGCATGCTTGTCGCGGGCCACGGCGACCTCGCTCTTGGTGATCTCACCATTGCCCGCATTGTTCTTGATGTCGTTCTTGAGCTCGGCCTTGGAATGGTCGAGCTTGTCTTCCGCGACATTGAGATCCTTCTTGTCCTGTTTCAGGTTCTGCTTGTCGGCTTTCAATTCGGCCTTGTTGTTCGCGACGTCCTTGCGGTCGTTCTTGATATCGACGCTGTCTTTCTTGACCTGGGCGGTTTCGTGGGCCACACCGTTGGGCGCGGCGTTGCCAACGGTGAAGAAAAGACCAGCTGATAGGGTCAGGATGGCGGGGGAGAGCGATTTGATGTTATTCATAGGGATTCCTTTCGAATCGATTTCCCCCTAATTAACGCTCAGCGATGGGCATATGCAATAGCGAATGTCCAAAAAGTTGAAATACCCTCGATGGAATCGTAAACAGCCATTCATGGTTGGATTCGGCGTGCCGCCCTATATTGCATCGCGTCGGCATTCCGGACCTGTTTACTTGATTTTCCCACGCTCCAATCCAATCGCAATTCTACGATATTGACGACCTATCGTATTTAATCGATATTGCGCCTATGGCACAAAGCAAAAAAGAAGCGTTCGGCCCCAAGGACCGGAAGGTCGCCGAAATGGCGAAGGCGATGTCTCATCCCGCCCGGGTGGCCATCCTAAGGGAGCTGGCCCGGCGGGGTACCTGCATTTGCGGCGAGATCGTGGAAGTGCTTCCCCTGGCACAATCGACGGTATCCCAGCATTTGAAGGAGTTGAAGGACGCCCGCCTGATCAAGGGCGATGTCGACGGCGCCAAATCCTGCTACTGCATTGATTGGGATTCCCTCAAGGAATCCTGGGACGCGTTCCAAGGGATTTTCCGGGAAATGGAAAAGAACCACGCGAAAACCTGTTGTTAGGGAAAATGGAAATGCTGCGGAAAGCAGGATTTCGGACCGGGAGATGAGAAT
The DNA here is from genome assembly GCA_030854955.1 of Fibrobacterota bacterium. Taxonomy (GTDB): domain Bacteria; phylum Fibrobacterota; class Fibrobacteria; order UBA11236; family UBA11236; genus Chersky-265. Next base: position 2,142 of record JALYSE010000105.1, read on the forward strand.
GAACCATGCGCGCGCCTTGGCGGGCGAATCCCTGGGATTGTTGATCGTGATCAAGGGGTGCGTCCGCTGGCGCGCCCAAGCCGTGCCGTTCGCCGTGGCCGGATACATCGTGGCGGCTTACTGGTTCACCGCTTCCACGTCCTTCGCCAATCCCGCGATGACCTTCGCCCGGTCCGCCAGCGGACCTGACCAAGGATGGATCGAAGTCCCTGCAGGAGATTCCGGCCTATTGGTCGAAATCGGTTGATTCCCCTTTAGTCCCTGATAAGCCCGTCCAGCAGGGCACGGCCGTCCACCCAATCCCCGAGTCCGCTGTCGGCGTTGATATGGCCTTTCGGGCCGATCACCTCGAAGCGGCTGCCCCAAGTTTGGGAGCAATCCAGGCAGAATCCCACTATCGCATAGGGGTCATCCGTGCTCGCGACCACCAGGCTGCGGAACGGTAAGGCCGAATCCGGAAACGGCCGGAAGCTTTCCGAATCCTTGGGGAACTCAGGCCCATCGGGGTCGGGAGGTCCGACCAGGAAGGCCGCTTTAATCTTGTTCAGGGCCTCAGGGAGTGCCGATGCGGCCCAGTGCGGGACCAGCAGGCAGGCAAGGCTATGGGCGACGAGGATGACCTCGCCATCCGCCTCCGAGATCGCGTTATCGAGGTTTTGTACCCATTCGGAACGGACCGGATGGTTCCAGTCCTTTTGGTCCACGCGCTTGAACCGGCTGTCCTTTTCTTCCCAAAGGGTCTGCCAATGGAGCGGGCCGGAACCGCCGTAGCCGGGTAGAACGAGAAAGGTATCCATGTGGATGAAGGTAAAAAAATCGGTAAAACCTAGTTCCGGCCTCCGCTGCCCTCGCTCGGGCGGTATTCCTCGCCGATGAGTTCGGCGTTCTTCAAATCACCATTGGCAACCAGGGCCCGGTAGAGGCTCTGGTAAATCTTTTTCTTTTCGGCTTCATTCGCGTACAGGATGTTCCCCAGGCTCTGGCGAAACAGCGCCACGGCCTGGTCATACCGCTTGTTTTGAAGATACAACAGGCCCACGCGGTGCTGCATTTCCGAAAGGCGCGGATGCCGCGGCAGTTTTTCGATGGCGCGCAGGTAATATTCGATGGCCTTGTTCTGGTTCCTGCCGACTTCCAGTTCCGCCAGGCGCAGCCAGGATTCTCCTGAGAATGCGCCATCGGGATAGAGGGCCAAGTAGCGCAGGAAATCCTCCATCGCCTGGGACTTCTCCTTCTCGTGATCGGCGCGCAGGCGCGCGATGGAAAATAATGCGGCCTCCTTGCGCAGCGGCTTGGATCCGGTGTTTTCGAGCACCTGACGGTAGAGGTTCACGGCCACCTGCCAATCCTTGGCCTGTACCTCGTCCGCCTTACGATAGATAAGGTCCGCATCTTCGGTGAGAGAAACCTGCGGCGCGGGTGCGGGCGCGGGCCTGGTCGCGGGCTTAGCGGCGGGACTGACCTTGTCCACGGGCCGGGGCCGTTCCGCAACGGGGGCGGGCCGGATGGAAGGCAGTAAGAGGGAGATGCGGTGGGAGCCGCCGTTGTCAATCGTCACCGCGGTATCAACCACACCCCGGCCTTCTTGGGAGACCTGAAGGTAATGGCGGCCGGGCGGCAACAGCACCACCATTGGGGTGGCGCCCTTGTAACGGTTGTCAATGCGGACCTCCGCGCCCACCTGGTTCGAGGTAACTGTGACGACACCGTAATATCCAAGCTCGTCCACGGTGGGAACGCTTTCGATGTCTTCGCGGCGCACGCTGAGACCGCCATCCTGCACGCGATATTTGCCGGCGGAGGCGTCGTATACCAAGCTCTGGCCCGCGCCTACTTCGAAGTCGCCGAAGGCGTCCGAATGGATTTTCACCTTGCCTTCCAAAACCGAGGTGGAGACGCGGCCGCCCAGGTCGGGATGCACGCGGAAATAGGTGCCCACCACGTCGATGCGGTAGTCCGGAGTGGCGACCTGGTATTTTTCGCCCCCCTTGCGTTTATTGACGAAAAAGGTGACGTTGCCCCGGGCGGATTTGCTCTGTCCGGCGAAGCCAACGCGGTAACTCAGTTGTTTCCGTCCAGCTTTCTCGATTTCCAGCCGCGATCCGTTGCGCATCTCGACGAAGCCGCGCTGGTTCACCAGGATCATGGCGCCGTCGTCCTTTGAGCGGATTTCTGTGGATCCGAGCAGGGAGGGGCGCTTATCGCCGAAGGCGGATTTCAGTTCGTTCACGGTCGCGCCTTGGGCCTGGTATACCAGGGTTTCGATGCCTGGAGCGGTCCGATTGCGTATTTCCAGGCCTCCGAAAAGGGCGGCCACGGCGAGAACCAGACCTGCGGCGACAGTTACAGTCGGCCTCTTCAGATAGAGTCCCAGGCCGATCCAAAAGGACGGAGGAGCCACCAGCCCGATCTTGCGATGCCTTTCGATGCGTGCGAACAGCTTATTCTCGACGGCTTCCCAGCGTCCCATGGGAAGGTGGGCTTCGGCCTTGAGGTGTTGTTCCCAGGGCTCGAGCCCGGAGGCCTGGTGGATGCTTTCGTCGAGCCTGCTTTCAATGCGATGCAATTCCATTCCCGATGGCTGCACGGAGCCGGCGATGACGTCGTTCACCGGTTGTTCGTATTCGCGATGGTTCTGGATTCGGGCCAGCAGGTCGGTTTCCATCTTGTCGAAGAAACCGGCGGGGGCCGCTTTGTCAAGTTTAAGCGACGCAAGGGGGCCCAAGGCCTCGGCCTTCCGGATCCGTTCCAGCAGGGACTTTTCCATCGTCGCGAAGTCGGTTTTGACTTCAACGTCCTGCCTGAGCAGGTTTTCGAAGAGGCGCAGACGGCTCCCGGATGGGTCGTTTCCGGAGGCGTCGCCGCCATTAAGGTTGGGGGGGGATTTCGCGTTCATTATTCCAGGGTATCCAGGTATTCCTTGATTTTTTGGCGGGCGGTGAACAGACGGGACTTCACGGTCCCTTCGGGAATGTCCAGGGCCAGGGAGATTTCGGATAGGTCCATGTCGCTGTAGATATTGAGGACCAGGGGAACGCGCAGCTTCTCGTCGAGATGGGCCAGGGCCAATTCCACCAGATTCTTAAGTTCGAGTTGCTTATGGATGCCTTCGTCGCGGCTGGGGAGCTCGTAGTCCATGCTTTCCAGACTGGTGGTCTTCTTGGAAGAGATCCGTTTGCCCGCTTCTTGGAAGCGCCAGCGTGCGGTGCAGGTATTAATGATGATTCGATGGAACCAGGTCTTGAAGGATGAATTGCCTTGGAAGGTTTTCAGGGAAAGGTACATCTGGAAAAAAGCGTCCTGGACCAGATCCTCGTGTTCGCCCTCCGGGCCGGTAATCTTGTAGACGAGGTTGTATGCGTAGCTTCGGTACATATGGAAGACTTCTTTGAACGCGACCGGATTCCCGGCTTTGCATTCGATCAGCAGTTCCTTGCTCGGTTCCGTCAGGTTGCTCATGCGTGTCCTTCCCCCCTTTTAAGTTAGTGGGAGTCCCGGTGAAAAAAGTTCACAAACCGGCTGCGAATCTTTTGGGGCTGCGTTATATTGCAAAATTCACTTTTTCCATCGAATCCTGTCCTCAAAAAAGCCAACCCGTCAAAAGGTAAAGCATAGGGCAAGGTTTAGCCAGGCCAGGCCG
>JALYSE010000105.1:5791-15425 GCA_030854955.1 Fibrobacterota bacterium
GTGTATCCCAGTCTTTCGTAGGTTTTTGCGGTCCGAAAGGTTTCGCCGAAAGCTTCCGGCGTGTCTTTTTGATCCTGGGGCCCCAGGGCCTGATAGTTGCCGTAATAATGTTCCTTGAAAGCGGTGGCGACCAGGGATGCGGCCCCCGCGGCGATGGCCGGATAGATGAACTTCGAATGGTAGAAACGCTTGCGGACCATTTGGAGATCATAGGCATGTCGGCCGGGAGCGGAAAGATCGATGTCCCGATTTAGAGGTAGATATCCGGGCTTGACCAGGGTAACCGGAACCATACCCAAGGGCATGACCCATTCCACCGGCGTCCTGCCTTCCAGGCCCGAATGCGCGCGCACCGAGGCTCCCGTGGGATGGGAGCGGATGAGAAGGTCGGCGACGTACTGGCTGCGGAGGTTCTCGGAGATCTTCTTGGAAAGGATATTGGGCAGGCTGGCGATTTCGCCGGGGCCGAACCGGAGCGAGACGAGAGGCCGCGAAACGGCTTCCGACAATCCTCCCCTCGCCAGCTCCCTCACGCGCAGCAAGGCGATCAACACCAATCCGGATCCGTCACCGGCGTCCTCGCCCTGGGCCTGAAGCACGAGGTTGTCGCCGAAGCGCGACGTATCCAAAACGTCACGGTAGTCCTTGATCTCCTCCAGGCAATAGCCCAAACCGCGCAGCGGGTCCGTCAATTGCCTGCGGAGGCTGTCGGCGAATCCCGGTGCGGTGCGCGAGTCGAGCAAAGGATGAGGGGAGTAGAATAGGGTCTGGTTGCCGGTTTTACAATCCAAGGGGGACATGGCGGTGCACAAGGCCATGCTTATGCCTATCAGGACCGTTATCAGCCTGGCGAAAGGCATCGACTTCCTTCCATAGACGAAAAAATGATCAATCCCACGGGAAATCCGGCTTGATTACATTTATTATAACCATAATTATGGCCCGCATTCCGCACTTCCCTGGCATTTTGGCCGGATTGTTCCGACTCGCCCCTCTCCTCCTCGGCGCGGTTGGGATTTCCTGCATCGACCGCTCCAACCCATTCGACCCTCTCAACCTGGGACCACAGGCGGCCGCTGAGGTGCGCGTGGAAAACCGGGCTGGCCTGGATTCCCTTACGGGAGCGGCGGCGGCTTTTGCGATCCATGCGAAGGAGTATACCGGCCTTTTTTCCGCGGACTCTGTGGCGAATGACTCCATTCTCAAGGGGAATTCTTCCGTCCGTGCCGACAACGACCGGACCCGGGAGCATAATCTCTCGGTGGCGGAATCCAATCGCATCCAGGTAGTCGTCGATTCCATGAAGCTCAAGGCCGGGTTCGCGTTCCTCGATACGCTCAGGCCTTATGGCCCTTATCCCGAATTCCAGGTGCGCTTGACCGGTCTGCAGCTCCAGGCCGCGGCCCTCGCGGTGTTCATTGCCTCCGTGAACGGGAAAAAAGTACCCTTGGTGGTCTACAATTCCGCCTTCATCGATTCCGTTTTCACTCCCTACCGGCGGGACTCGCTGGCCTATGCCCGCATCCATGCCGGTATCGAATCCGGTAACGCCGCCGTCGCGGCCGCCAATGCTGACCTGAAGGCGTATAACGCGATCCGTGAGGATGACAACCGCGCGGTGGCCGTCTACAACGATTCCATCGACTTCATCAAGAAGACCCAGAACAAAAACATCATTGTCAGGGCCGATTCCTTGCAGGCCCTCACCTTTGTCGCCAAGGCCGGGGACAGTCTGTACCTGGGTGCCGGAAGCTTCAATGTCGATCTGCGCTTCACCAATTCCGGCACGGTCGATAGTCCCATCGTTTTGCGGGGATCTCCGGGCATGACCACGATCCTTAAGGGCGTGGATAAGAACGGGACCCTGAACGGCAGCGTGGGCATCCTGAGCAATCGCGCCAATATCCGGTTCGAAGGCATCGTATTCCGAATGGGAGGCGTCAGCGGGATGAAGGTCGAAAGCGGATCGCGGAATATCTCTTTCAGGAACTGCCGGTTCGACAGCAGCGGGCAATGGGGCGTCGAAGCCATCGATAGCGATCTGGAGATGATCGATTGCCGGGTTTTGGGCAACGGCGGCGGCATCCGCACCACCTCCACGCCGAATTCGGATTTGCGCATCCGCCTGGTCAACAACCTGGTGGCGGGCAACCGGGGTCATGGGCTGGAAGCCGTTTCGCCCATGGGGGAGGTGTCCAATTGCACTTTCTCGGACAATACGGGGGAAGGCATCCGCGTCAATTCGCCTCTGCGCGCGCTTACCATCGCCAACTCCATCGTCAGTTCCAATCTGGGCACCGGGATTTTCCGGGAAGCCACGAGCCTCAATCAGGATGGATTCATCGTCAAGGAATGCGATATCTGGGGGAACCGGGAGGCCGATTGGAACCTCCTGAACATGGATTCCACCCGGGCGGAAAACCTGAAGAAGGCCAATCTGAACGTCAAGCCCGAGTTCATCGACCCTTCCTCGTTCAATTACGCCCTGAAACCCGGCAGCGTTCTTGCCGACTATGAGGCACGGACGCTCCCCGTGGTCATCGGCTACCGCCCCTGATCGGGATCGCCGGCCCTCCGGCCCTTGCGCGAATACACGCTCCGTTCACTTCCGCAGCAACCCGAACCGGACGGCCTTCGATTCCACCAAGGCGTAAGGCTTTCCTTCCGCGTTCTCAGCCCGGCTGGAGACCTTGATCTTGGCGATATAGGCGCCGGTTGCCGCACGGGTGTTCCCGTGGGTTTTCGCGTTCCAGCTGATCTTCAAGGCATACCGCCCCTGGGCGTTCCTGCGGAACTCCGGCGCCCCTCCCGTAACCGGCAGGTTGCGGTCGTCAAGCCCCAAGCGGGCGTTGGTGATTTCCCCGGTGAATCCGTTCACGTATTCGCCCAGATTCGTAAAAATGGTCACGCTGTATTTGATGGCCCGGTCGGTTTCCAGCGTGAAAGCGGTCCTATCTATCAAACCCACGCCGTCGCCCCGGATCGGGTTTCCGCAGGAAAGAGCGCTGCAATCTGCCCCGGTCCCGTTGGGCAGGCTTCCCTGCACTGGGGTCCAGGAGGAATCGGCGTTGAGAGAGAGGACCAGGAAATCCAGGCCCTGGGCTTCCGAATCCACTCCCAGGAAGGGCCTATCCATGCGCACCGTGAGAAAGGGCGGCTTCGGGACCGTTTTCAGGATCAGGACCACGGGTCGGTTGTCGGCATGGGCATGGTTACCCAAGGCGTCGGTGAGCGGTCCGGCGGAATTGATCCGGAGCGAGTCCCCGGCAATGGGAGCCTGTGCGCCCAGGTCGGCGATGGCCACGCGGAAGCCTTTTCCGGCCGCCAGCTCCGCAGATGAGAGCACCGCCAGAATGACGGGAGCGCCGCCGCCTTGTCTGATCAAGACCAGGGACGCTCCGTTCAGCCCTGCGGCGAGGATTTTTTCATTGAAGGCCATGAAAAGAGTGTCGCCTCCGGAGCCGTTTTTTTCCAGCACCTTGGCGCTGTCGAGCAGGGGACCCACGGAATCCGCGCCGGTGAAGCCCGCTGCCTGCACGGGGATGTCGGGAGTGGCGGGGTCGAACGTGTAGACCTTGCCCGCGCCAGCGCCGGCGGAAAGCCCGGGTGGGAAGGGTTCGGCCAGCTTCAGAGTCAGGTGCATGGAATCGGCGGGATCAATCACCATGCCGGATTTGATCATTCGGGAGTCGAGACCCGCGACGGGCCAAGAAACCGAAATGGAATCGGGGATGCGTGGCAGGGCCTGACGCAAGCGGATTTCGATCCGGTCGACCCTGGCCAACCCATTGTCGGCATGGAAGGAGGCGGAAAGCACGCTGCTGGGGGTGAAAGTGAAAAAGACCTTCCCTCGGTTTCCGGAGAGGATGGTGTTGTCGGTGGTGGGGGAGACCGTCAGGGCCCCGTTATCCAGGGGCATCAGGCCAGTCACCCAGATTACGGCTTCGCCGTCGGTCAGGTTGAAGGTCGCCGTGGGCGTGGCATCGGTAGCCGATGCGAACACGCCCAGGCCGGGAGTGGCGTCCACCTTGAATTCGGTCTGACGCTCGGAAAGTTTGATGTCCACATCCTTGCCGGCGCGGATGGTTACCTTGAGCCTCTCTCCCGCCGTCCCGCGCAATTCCGTTTCGGGTTTATAAGACGCGATATCCTCGTAGAGTATCCAGAGCTTGTCCCGGGCCTGGCCCACCTTCAGATCGGCCTTGTCCGGGGCTTTGCCAGCGATGGCGGCCTCTAGTTCGAAAACCTGGTTCAAATCCCCATTGGTCACCTTGGCTTTGAAAACGGCGATGCCGTTGGAGTCGGTGGATACGGTCGCGGGGCCATCGATGTCCCCGATGGCGGGCTGATTGCTCTTGATGGTGACGGGTACCGCAGTCCCAATCTTATTGTCGAACCGGTCCTGCACTTCGACCTTGATCGTGTAGAGGACGCCCGGATCGATCACCGGCGCGGCGCCCGGGTTCAGGATCTTGGAGGGAGGATCCTGGAAGATGATTTTTTCCGGATCCCCGGGCAGGATTTTCACTCCATCCGAAACGCCGTAAAAGGCCAGGGTATTGGTGCCGCTCTTCCAAATGCCAGATACGGTTACGTATTCGGTGCCGCTGGGAGGGACCTTGGTGAAAAGGATGGGAGAGGTGATGATGCCTTCTACCTTGGGCAGGACCAGTTTGACGGGTGGCGTTCCGGAGGAGAACAAATCGGCTCCGGAATTCAGATTGACCTCCACGGGGCTGATGGCATTGGTGAAAGCCGTTCCGTCCAACTTCTGGGGCGTGATGCGAAGGCGGACGGTTTCGCCTACTTTGACGCTGGGCATTTTGCTCCCCGCCGCATCGATGATTTCCACCACGAACTTATAGTCCAGTTTCCGGTAGGGAAGGAAGCCGACACTGGTGGATGCGGTTTTTCCGTTGGGCGCCATTCCTTCGGCGATGATTTCGAAGAAGGCGAAATTCTCGGTCGCAGCCAGGGGAGAGAATCCCGTTACGGTCAGGGTGTTGCTGCCCATTTTCAAGGAGGTGTTGGAAACTGTCACCACGACAGGCTCCGGCACGACCAGCAGCTTGGTGCCTCCGAATCCCTCCGCCAAAACTGGAATGGAACGGACCAGGCGGATGTACTTGACCTTGGGGGCCTGAAGGTCTCCCGCAATGGCCTGGAGGTCGAAGCTGAGCGTAGCCGAGGTACCGTTGATGATGGCCGGGGCCAGGGGTCGGATGACCACGTCGGCGGAGTGGCGCCCGATGGATGGGACGGCGCCCAGGTCGGCGATCTTTCCGTCGGAATTGGAAATGCCTGCATCCGGCCAGCCGGCGTTCATGACATATTTCTTCACGATGGGATCGTCCCAATCGGGAGAAAGGAAATCCGGGCTGGCGGGATCCGTGGACTTGAACTTGATTTCGTACCAGCGTACGTTGGCGGCGGCGGGAAAGGGGTCCGTGGCCGACCCGATGAGCCCGCCGGGGAGGTTGGCGCCCGAGATGGTCTGAGGTACCACCAAGGGACCCGTCGACATCGGCAGGGTAAGATTGATATCGAAGTTTTCCTGGGCCACGTTTCCCATATTGTTCATGATGCGCACGGAGCGGTGGAACTTCACGACCGAGTCCTTCATCACCTGCTGTTTGGTGCCGTCGTCGTATTTCTGCGCCTGCACCTTCTGACTGTCCAGCTTTGGGGGCTCGGTCTGGGCAGCATAGAGGCAATGCTTCATGCGGTTCGTGAAGAAGGGATCCAGGATTTGGAAGGGATTGGGGAAAGCCGTGCTTTGGGCCAGGTACTCGTTCGGCTCCGCGAAGATATTGTTGAACACCAGGTGCTGGGCGCCCGGCCGGTAGCCTCCCGCGAAATTTGCGAAATTATGCCAGAAGGTATTGTTGTAGATGGCCAAGGGGGTCAGCATCACATCCTTGAAAAGGAAACCGCCTCCGGGCTGGTTCTGGCCGTCCGCCATGTTCTTGACGATGTTGGCGGAAGCCGCCGTGGCATGGTGGTTTTCGTAGATAAGGTTGTAACGCACCGTGGAACCCAAGTCCCAGGCGGATTCGAAGAAGAAGGCCCATACATTGTGGTGGATCCGGTTCTTTTCGAACATGTGTTTTCCCGTGCGGCCGAAGCCGGACAGGGGCACGATATTGAATTTTTCCAAATCGGCGGGATTGAAATTGGCAAAGACTCCGCCCTGGTTTCGGTCCTTGACCGAGATGCCGAAGAAGGCGTTGGAGATATCGCAATTCCGGATGGTGATATTGCTCGAGAGATAAAGGACGATGCCGGCGTTTCCATGGAACAGGGGATACAATATTCCGCTGCAGTTTTCGCCGTTGCCCCAGATGGAGGGCCATGAGAAAGGAGCAGGGGAGACGCCGTCCACGGCGATGCCTTCGATGGTCACGTTGTGGGCGGCGATGATGCGGAGGGCGCCGTTCTGATCGAAATCGATCGTGCTCGGTTTGAGTGCGTCGGCGCAGGTTTTCGGATTCTGATGTGCGACATCCTGCATCATGATGACCGGCTTTTTGGAGGCCAGGGGATTGGAGGAGCGGAGGGTCAGTCCGTTCTTGGTGCTGTCGATGATGACTTCTTCCTTGTAGATGCCCGCGTCGAGCACCTCAACCACGTCGCCTTTGCCTGCGCGCTTGACGGCCTCCTTGATGGAGGAAAACGCCCCCCGTCCGTCCTGGGAAACGGTGAAGGTGGCGGAACGGGCCGGTTTGGCCGCCAGGAACATCAAGGCGAAGGCGAGGGCGAATGCCGTTACGGCGGAGCGCTTCGCGGGTCTTTTAACGGTCGTCTTCTCGAACATTCGATTCACCTCTACTTGGAGATTTTCCGGATTGTGCGCCTGCCATCCGCAGTGTGGAAACGTCTGTGGCCTGAGTGGTCCGGCAGCCATCCGAAAAGGACTCCGCCGACATTCGCATCGAGACGTCCGGGATTGCGTCCGATGACCGATCCGTTTCCGGGCGCAGGTGCCAGGGAAACCGGAACGGGGTTGTTCTTCATGTCCTCCAGCACATTTGGGAACTGGCCGGTGATGACGGCGAAACCCAGCAGCCCCAGGGATTGCTTGTAGTAATATTCGATTTCCCCCAGCTGGGTGGAACCGAAGGCGTCGGTGATGCCGTCGCCTACGAGGCGCAGGATTAAATCCCGGCCGATTACCTTGGTCGAGTATGGCTTGTCACCGGATCCCAGGACCGCCGTAGCCCACATGGCCATGCGATCCACCGCAGCGGTGTTTGCTATCAGGGTGCCGTCGGCCTTGTAATGGCCCATTTGATTGAGGACGAACCGGCTTTCGGCATTGGAATATTCCGTAAGCGAGTTCTTGGAATTGCGGGAGTATTCGACGGCCGTGGGGTCGCCAAACCACAGCGCATCCAATCCGATGCGATAGGGCGTGCGGATGCCGTCATCGAGCATGTCATTACCCTTGGAACCTTTGTTGCCGTCCTTGGTGATCCAGTCTGGAGCCTGGCCTTTTTGGTATTGGGTCGCGCATTTCTTGAGCACGGCGTAAGAGGAAGCAATCACGGGGGCGAAACTCACCTCACTCTGGTAGGCGTTGAACACCTTCATATTGGCGGTGGCGAAATAGCTGGGATTCAGGTTGTTCAGTCCGTCCCCGCCCCAATTGTCCCCGGGAAGGAGGTAATCCTGGGAGGTCATATTCTTTCGGATGGAGCGGATAATGTCCATGGCGCGGGAGTTGTAGGTGATGCCGCTCTTGGCGTAAGGCTGCCAGAATTTCTTTTTCTGGAGTTCATCGGCGAAGACCAAGGCGAGGCCCACGTCGATATCCGCGTCGGTCGCCGAACCTTGTGCGCCCGACGGCCAATTCCAGATGAAATAGGATTTCCGATCGTCGCGCCACATGAATTGGTTGGCGGCCTCGAAGATCCGGTTGAAGGTCGGCTGGTCGTTCATGATCACCGCCAGAAGCATTCCGTAACCTTGGCCTTCGGACACGGCCTCATTGGCGCCGATGACCTGTCCGTTCACCTTGCGACGGTGGTTCACCAGCCCGTTGGACATGACGAAGGTGGCTTTATAGTATACCCATCCTTTATTAAGGGCGGATTGCAGAAAGGTGGGATCCTCCTTGAGGCCGCTCACGAGGGTCGCACCGTAGTACGGCGAGTAGTCGTACTTGGCCGGGCGCGTATAGGGGAGATTCCATTGGGCGTGCGAGGTTGCCATGATCCCCAAAACCGCAACCGAGGCCAATATCAGTTTCTTCATAAATGGCTTAGTGAGCAAGATTATCCGGGGGGTTCAGCCGGGGTAGACGGTAAACGGGGTGAATTAGGCCCCGAAATGACCGCTGAGCGGTGAACCCACCTCGGCGATCCCGTCACTAAGCATGAAACACATCAACGGGGATTAGGATATGATTTCAAGCAGGTTGAAAGCTTTGGTGGTCGGCGCGGCGGCCGTTTCCATGGCCGCAGGCGCGGCCAGGGCGCAAGACGCCTTATTGGACAATTTTGAAGCCGGCACGAACCAGAACAAGTTCATGTCCTATTGGTATTACTATAACGATGCCGTAAACTCCGGCACTTCCAAGGTCCTAAGCTCCAAGCCCGGCATGGGCGTGGAGCTCCTTTTCGATCCCACCGTATCCCTTGGTGTGGACGAAGCGGGTGGAAAAGCCGCCAAGATCGAATATGAAATGGGTCCGGCTCCGCTTTCCTGCGGCGGCACCTGCACCTTCGGGCAATTCGTCGGCATGGGCACGGACCTGACGCCTTCCAAGAAAGCTCTGGACCTTACCGGCGCGACCAAGATCACCTACAAGGCCAAGGCCTTAGCCCCCACCGTGGTAGTATTCCAGGTTACCATCACCAGCGTGAGCACCCAGGTCGGGGATCAGGCTTTCGCCGTGCACGAAGTCACCCACACTATCGGCACCTCATGGAAGACCTACGAAGTGGCGCTGTCCGAGACTGCCCTCAAGGATGCGCTCAAGCAGCCGAGCTGGGCCAAACCCGCCGTGCCGTTCAATCCCAAGGAGGTGGAGAAGATCGCATGGAAGGTTTCCATGGACGCTGCCACCAATCCGGTTAAAGGCACCATTCTTATCGACAGCGTGCTGGTCAAAGGCTACGTCTGGCCCAATCCCTACGCCTGCATGACCTGCATCGGCGCAGCGGGGGCCGGAACCGGAGCCGTGCTCTCGGATTTCGAAACCGCGCCCAAGCAGCAGAACAACGCGGGATTCTACTGGTATGCCTACAATGACGCCGAGGGCCGGACCATTTCCACCCAGTCGGAATATTCCGAAATCTTCGGCGGGGTCACGCCTAACGCCTTATTACCGACCAAGCCCGACCTTACCATTGCCGGCCTCAAAGGCTATGGCGGCGGCGACGGCGCAAGCATCGACTTCACCCTGGGCCCCACGTGGCTGCAGGGCGCGAATACCATCAAGCCCTTCGTGGGGGTGGGAACTCGTCTTTCGGACGAGTTGAACGTTTCGCATTTTAATGCCACGGGATCCACCGGAGTTTCCTTCGATTACAAGACTACCGGGCTCGATATCGATTATGTCCGCATGGAGGTCAAAGATGAGCGCACCCTGGGCGCCGGCATCGTGCATTTCGCTCTCGTGCCCGGAACCAAG
>JALYSE010000308.1 GCA_030854955.1 Fibrobacterota bacterium
CCCTCACACCCTACCGTATCCTCCAGGTTTCCGGTGAACCCACGACCCTGTTCTACGGCAACGCCGTCGCGGAGCCCATCCACATGGGCCTGATGCGCTTGCCCGATGGCGGCGGCCTCGGGCTCTTGACCCTGGGCGCACCGGTGGGCCGTGTGATCCAGGTCAGCGTGCGGAAACCAGGGGGCATTTTTCCCCTGCTCAATCTCAACTTGAACGCGCCGCCCACAACCTGCGCCACCGCCTCTTCCCTTACCGCCCTCATGGCCGCCTGGAATACGAGCCACACCCTGGGCCTTCTCCGGCAAGCCGACGGCACGGGCGGCACGCGCCACACCCTCGTCTATGCGCTCCCCGCCGCGGACCTGGCCGATGCTCCGCGCCTGGAGTTCACGGTCACGGACAAGGCCACGGGCAAGCTTCTCGCCGATGGCCCCATGGGCGGCCTCACCCTGCCCTCGGTGCGCCAATGGGTCGCCCAATACAACACCCGCCTCACATCCGGCGCCCCCTCCGCTCCCGCCGCCACGCGCCTGGGGCTTTTCTGCATCGCCTTGCGCGGCCTGGCCCATGCCGACGCCAAGCGCCCGGGGTTTGACTTCCTGCAACCGGATGTCCACTTCGCCGACTACGCCCAGATGAGCGCGGTCTTCAACGCCGCCCTCAAGGTCCCGGCCTCCTCGCCGCTGGGACGCCTGGCCCAGATCTACGCCGCCGCCCGTACCGTGAATCAGAACCCCCTGCAGGATCCCGTGCGCCTGTCGCTCAAGACGCCCAAGGGCAACGTGGTCTTCGCCGAAGGCTATACCCGCATGGAGTTCGACACCTTCTTTGCCCCCGCGTCGGTCAGCGCCTGGGCTGAGGCCCCCGGCACGCGCGATCTGCGCCTCTTGCTGGTCCACTCGAAGAACATCGCCCTCTACCGGCTGGACCGCACTCAGGGGCCGTATGCCTTCGCGCCCATTCTGCCGGTGGCGCATGACACCCTGCCCCCGGCGGCGGGCGCGAACCCGAACACAAAGCCGAATGCGGATGCCCTCACCCTGCCCATAACCGGCCCTTCGCTGCGTGCGCTGCTTCGCGATGGACTCTACGTGCGCGGCAATCCCGGCGGCATCGCCCTGCCCGAGGAGCCGTTCCTGTTGGACATCCGGGTTATCCGCGATACCACCTTGGCGGCGGTGCCGCGCGCGCAGTTGCAAGCCGTGGCGGAGGATTTCCTGCCCTCGGCGGGAAGCGTGATATCGGGACCCGAGAACAGCGCGTTCCAGATCTGGCCCGTAGTAAACGAGAACGGCACGAGCAAGTACATCAAAGACGCCCGCTTCGGCCACTACATGAACCGGGGCCAGACCCGGGCGTTGGCGTATGCCTATGAATACAAGCTGGGCACGGGCGTCCTGTTTCGCGTGGACGGCCCGGACGCGGGAAAGCTGTCAGCGAAGACGCCATCCAGGCCTATAGACGAGGGTAAAAAAATGCGTCTGGTAAAAATGGTGAAATCGGGTGGTGCGGTTGGCACGGAAATGGATGGACTCTTGTTTCGAGCGGTGGACTATACCGTGAATGCGGCGGATGAATCCGACACCACGGTGTTACGGGTGTTCGAGAGGAAGGGTTCGCTATTTGGTTTAGGCATGGTCATTCCGAGCGCGGGAGGTGGCGGTTCGCCGGATGTTTGGCCGGTGCAGGTGGAGCGCGATGCGGTGGCACCGGTAGGTCTATTCTACGGGTCAGGGGTGGGTTTGCCAGGACCCTTACAAGAGCGCGGGACCCTCGAGATTTGGTTAGATGAGGATATGCGCCTCTATTCCAGCGTAGCGGAACAAAGTGAAAGTACGCGGCTGAACGAAGCTTGGAGATTCAATCTGGAAAAAAATTCCAAGAAAAAGCCGTTCTATTCATTTCATTTGAATGAGCATGCGGATTACTCCCAGTTTTTTTCTCCCACTTCCGGAGTTCAAGCCCTACAGAGCATGGTAGCAGGTGGTCAGGGAAACAAATCCGTTCGTTTCGTCTACCGGCCAAAAGGGGAATCGGGACGCTATCTGGAAGAGGTCGTGACAACGGTGTTCAAGCCGGTAAATTGCAGGGCGAGGATTGCGGGGGATTTTACAAATAGTTCCGATTCCTTAGAGATTAATAATTTGGATTTTAAATTTCCGGGCAAGCACATTTTAAGTCATTGGTTTACAGACTATGCGCCATCCTCCTTAAAGAGTCGAAATGCGTTGGGCTTGAATAACTACAAAGTGACCATGGATATGGTTCCAATCAAAGTCGCTTGGGCCGCCGACAAAAAATTCAATGTCGGCCTCAGGAATAGAACCAATACCAGAATGTCGATCCAGGAAACAAGTTCGAACTTGATCTACAACCAACATTATTTGTTCGACACCTCCCTTGCCCCGAAGTTCCTCGCCGGGTTGAATTTGATGGATATCGGCAAAGAAGGCAGCTATCAGTTTAAGACTACCTCGGATACAATCAACGCATTGGTCACCGGGAATACCATTGGTGAAGGACCGCTATTCGCCCAGGTCGAAAATGACGGTCTCTTTGCGAACACGGATAGTCTCTGGCTTTCCTTCTATGATTTCAATAAGGACGTGGCCATCTATTCCGCTCGATATATACGGAAAAAGGGAGATGCGGATAGGTTGGCGGAAGAAGAAGCTTTGGGCAGTTACCTCTGGGAAGAGGGAAACAAGCTAAACGAGCCGGACTATAATCAAGGCACTTACAAAGTATTTCCGCTCAGTCCAATCCGAAAATTCGGCGGCTGGACCTTCGCGAATGTTCATGACTTCTCCCCGGCCAAGCCGCTTATGATTTTCATACATGGATTCAATTCCCAGGAGGAATTGGAGGCGACTTTCACGGCAGAGAAGTCGGTATTCAAGAAGCTGAGGCTGAGCGGATACAAAGGGAATTTCGCTGCTTTTCATTGGTATGGTGATTTTAATCCAGGCGGGAAACAGCATGGCATCATAAGCGGCCCCACTTCATTCGTTTTCGATAAATTGATGTTTCCGATGGATCAGTTGAATGCCTTCAAGTCCTCCACGGCGCTCTTGTCGTTGCTCTCCGATACTCTTGCCGCTTTCCATGATAAGCAGCTTATTGTCCACAGCCTCGGGAACCAGCTCGTCATGGATATGTTCAGGCAAAACCAATACCGTAATGGGGGCTCGGTGCCGGATATCGGCGTGACAAAGTATCATATCGTTGAAGCTGCCGTCGCGCAGTCGGTTCTTTATAACACCTCAAAATTGGGAGACAAACGATTCTTGCATGATTGGCGCGGATTATTCAATTCACTGGCCGCAAGTTATCCAGAACTGAAATTGAACCATTTCCGGAGAACCGATGACGATGCCATCTGGCTTTGGTTCAAATCAAACGAAACGCTCAAAAAGATCCCAGGCTTTTGGGAAAAAATTTCCGCCGCATCCGTTCTACTCGATAACACTGAAAATATTTTCGATTCGGATCGACTAATCGACTGTCCGTCCCTATTCAGCAGGCCGCGAATGCGCTTGCCGAAGGAATTGGCGGTTTGCTACACCACTTCTCCTACGGAACTCAATATCAAAACGCTTCCGACGGATGGAATCCCCGAGTCAATGTGGCCTGGAAGGTACGAGGAGGAATTCTTTTCAATTTATTTCAAAAACAAATGGGAGACAGCCAACGCGCATAGCTTCCTTAACTTGGACGAGGCCTATAAGACAAAAATGGCCATAGATAGGATCGTTTATGGCAAAAATTAGACTTCCGGGAATTCTTTTCGCCCTTTGCGCTTCAATAGTATCGGCCGAAATGCACATCCCTGTTGGGCTTGGTCATAGAGTGCATGTTTGTGGCCAAGTTGTAGATCAAAACCTTAGACCAATAATGGATACACTGGAGCTGACCATTTGGGTTACAAGGCCGCTGATGACTTTAGAGGGAGTAGCTCTTAAACAGGAGTATGTGAAAAGGCTGGCTAATTCGAAATTCTGTATCGATGCCAGTTTTGTCTGGAGGCTTTCCGGTTATTTGAGCGGGCCTCATATTTATTCCAATCATTTTCGCATTGAGTACCGGGGAATCTGGAAAGATGACTTTAAATGGGTGGTGGAGAGAAATCCCAGCCTATCTAAACCTCCCAATCGCCAGAATGCGAATCTAGCGATTGATGCGATAGATACAAGCTGGGGTTATTCAATCGGGCGAGGACGATATTATTATTCCGAATCAAAACAAATCAGCAATCTTCTTCTGCCCGAATGGTTTCTTGATTTGAAAAAAATGGCGGGCGACTCGTCGAAATCCAACGACCAGGATTCGCTTGTCGCGCTATGGAA
>JALYSE010000106.1:0-8189 GCA_030854955.1 Fibrobacterota bacterium
TTCCGGAGGCCCCCCCGCTCCCAGCGGCCCCCCCGCTCCCAGCGGCCCCCCCGCTCCCAGCGGCCCCCCCGCTCCCAGCGGCCCCCCCGCTCCCAGCGGCCCCCCCGCTCCCAGCGGCCCCCCCGCGGGCTTGCCGGCCAAGGGATTGCCGCGATAATGTCGGGAGAGGGCCGAAAGGGCGAGGTCGCCCAAGCTGCGCTTTTTGGAGAAGAGCAGGATTTGGCCCGTGCCTTCCTTGGCGAATCCTTCCGCGCATTGCATCAGGAACTGGAAGCCCAGTTCCGCCGCGAAGGAATCGCATTGGAGCATGAGCATTTCGCCGCAGCCGGCGCCCTGGTGGATCTTGTTGAACGGCGCCGAATACAGGGGCCAACGCCATTTGCCCTGGGTGTAGTTCTGGAACCACCCGGTCAATTCGCGCATGCCTTCCCGCGGCTGGAGATCCGCGTACTCGTCCTTGTCCGAGGAGTATCTCTTCTCGTGCTGGAGTCCCGGCGAAGGGGCGCTTTCGTACTGCGGCTCCTGGGATTCCTGCCAATTCTGGCTCAACCCCTGGATGTTGGCCGAAGCCACGAAGGTTTCCTTGTCGATCCTCGACTTCTTCGCTTCGAAAACCTCTTCGAACAGGGCTCCGACGGTTCCGTCCTCGCCCGGTTCCAGGGAACCCGAGGACGTTACCACCATGCTGTCGGGCGCGTCGCCGGCGAACATGCCGGGCAGCCCGGGGGCCGGGTCCCACAATTTTCCGAGCACGGAAGAGGTGATCGCGAAATGCTTTTGCTCCTGCGGGGTCATTTTCTTCTCAAGCACTTCCACCAGTTTCCGCGTGGCCTGGCCCAGGGTGGCTTTATTCAACGGACGCCGCTGCAGCGCTCCCGGCGCCCAGAAGCGCAGAACCACTCCGGTGAGGAAGTAATCCATGCTGTAGCTCTTGAGGGACAGGCGCCCGAGGATGGCGTCGATCTGGTAGAGAATGTTCAGGAGCTGTTCGTTGTTGCCGCCCGATGACATTTCACGGATGAGGTCGGGTTTGAACAACATGATCACCGAAAGGGAATGCGCCCTGGCCTGATCCTGTCCGGGGAAATCCGCCAAGGTTCGATCGAACTGGTTGTAGGACGCGCGCGTGGGAATCTGCGCCTGGGTGTATGCGTAATTGGTCAGGCAGAAATTGAAGCGGCCCACCAGACCGCGGCATGCCTCCAACAGGAAATCCGGATCGTTGAAGAACCCCCGTCCTTCCGCTTTGGAGGTCTTGCCGTTGATGAGCGCCACTTCCAGGTACGCCTTGCCGTTTTCGGACAGGGGCGCGAATGTCTTGAGCAGGTCGGGTTTGCTGAATAGGGTTGAATGCATAGGGGTGATTCTATTTTCGCGCTATTCCGGGATTTTGTATAGGGAAGATTGGGTGGGTCCGGGGCTTATGTTATCTTGCTTCCGTGATAACCCTCGGCATTGAAACCTCTTGCGATGAAACCTCCTGTGGAATCGTGGATCATGGGATGCGGGTTTTGGCGAACCAGGTTCATAGCCAGATCGCCATCCACTCCGAATACGGGGGCGTGGTTCCCGAAATCGCCGCCCGCGCCCACCTTGAAAAAATCGATCCCATTGTCCGGCTGGCCCTGGATGAAGCCGGAATCGGCCTGGAGGCCGTGGATCAAATCGCCTTTACCCGGGGGCCGGGCCTTTTGGGCCCCCTGCTGGTAGGCGCCTCCTTCGCCCGGGCCCTGGGCCGCTCCCTGGGCAAGGCGGTGACTGGGGTAAACCACCTGGAAGGCCATTTGGCCTCGGCCTTTCTCGAAGACCCCTCCCTGGAGCCCCCCTTCCTCTGCCTAGTCGTTTCCGGCGGACATACGGAATTCGTCCAGGTTGAACCGGGCCTTGCCTACAAACTTATCGGAAAGACCCGGGACGACGCGGCCGGGGAGGCATTTGACAAGTGCGGCAAGATTCTGGGTCTGGGGTATCCGGCCGGTCCCATCCTGGCACGGATCGCAGCTGCGGGTCGGCGGGATTTCGTACCCCTACCCAAAGCTTTCGACCAGCGGGACAATTTCGAATTCTCTTTCAGCGGCCTGAAATCGGCCATGTTGCGGTACGTGGAATCCAAGGACGCAGATTTCATCCGGGAAAATCTGCCCCATATCTGCGCCTCCTTGGAAAGCGCCATCGTCGACCTGCTGGTCAAAAAGTCCATTAATGCACTTTTTACCACACAAATGCAGACCTTGACCGTGGTGGGAGGGGTGTCCGCCAATGCCTACCTGCGGGTAAGGATGGAAAATGAAGCCAAAAAAAGAGGATTCAGGGCGATTTTCCCCTCCGCCCGCTTTTGCGGCGATAATGGGGCCATGATCGCCGCGATCGGCCAGTGGCGCGCAAATTCCGGAATAGTCGATCCGGAGGTGGCCGTAATGCCTTCCCTCCGTTGGGCCTGAATGCAAGGAAGCGAGGAGTTTGCGCCGCAAACTCGATAGCGACGAGCCGGAACCCCCTAAAAGCAAGGAGCGGGGAGTTTGCGCCGCAAACTCTATAGCGACGAGCCGGAATCCCCTAAAAGCGAGGAGCGGGGAGTTTGCGCCGCAAACTCTATAGCGACGAGCCTATTTACGATTGACAAGTCGCCCCTGCCAACCTATAGTATCTAGTATCCGCTTGGAGGTTGTCATGCTGAAGAGAATCCTGCCTGTCATCGTCGCCGCTGTCACCGTACTGACCCTGGGGGTCGAGCTGCGTGCCGATGAATCCGAAGTACGGGCCGCGGCCGAGAGAACCAAGGACGCCAAGCTGAAGGATCACCTGATGTCGAACATCGACATTTTTGGGAAAACGGATCTTCCGGCCATTTACATCCTGATGCCGAATCTTGATGGCTCGGAGGAAATCCAAGGTTCGATCATCACCCGGGACTTCTCCCGGGATCCTTTCTTCATGCAGAACGTCGACCGCGAGGAATTCGAACTCAAGGTCACCTTGCGCGATCTGAGCGGGGACGATGACGACGAAGTGAAGGAAGCGGCCAAGCGCTGAAATTTCCCCTGCCTTGAACGACCGTCCCTGGGAGTGGCGGCCCCGATAAGAACGGCGGCCCCGTTACGACCGGCGGGCGTAGATGCGCATCTGATTGCCCCAACCCGGCGCGGTAACGATTGCGCTCAACACTTCCGCGACCCGCTTCCAGGTTTTCCGGAAAGGGCTTTCCCGTCCGATAGTGGTCTGGGCGGCACGCCTGATGTCATCGATGGCTTCGATGCGTCTCAGATTGTCCAGCCATTGGTCCCGGGCGTCCAGGCTCCGGTCCACCCGGTTGTTGCCGTTGAACCAATCGCGCCAGGATGAAAGGCCCGAGGTCTGGATGCGGATGTCCGTGAATCCCACATCCCGCAGCAGGGCGGTCAGGGTCGATGGCGTGAAATAGCACAGGTGGCGGGAGGGCTGATAATGGTACCAGCGTTTTCCCAAAAGGCGGCGGGACAGGCTGTCGTGGTTCGGCGTCGAAAGGACCAGCAATCCCTTCGGTTCCAGGTGGTCGTGAACCCAGCGCAGGAACTCCAGGGGATGGGGTTCCCGTTCCATCACGTCCCAGGCGGCGACCACGTTATAGCGGTTGTTCCAGGGGTCCCGAAAGATGTCCGTGGCCGAAACCTCAAGGTCGAAGCGTTCGCGGGCGAAAGCGGCCCGTTCCTTGGACCACTCCAGGCCTTCGACCGAACGGTAATGGGGGCGGCATAGTTGCAGGAAATGGCCCCAGCGGCAGCCAATCTCCAACAGGGTGGCCGATTTCTTATTCATGCCTTCCATGACGGGCATTTCCCGGTGCATGCGCTCCATGAGGTCGGCCATCTGATGGCGGAGCCAGAGATTGCGCTCGGAAGAAAGGGGGGTCGGTTCGCGGCGCAGCATGTCCAGGCGGACGGAAGTGGCTAGGCGCGGAGAGATGTAGATGAGGGAACAGGATCGGCATTTGCGCAACAGGGAGGGGCCCAAGCGGCCCTTGATGCGGGCCGGTACCTTGCCGCAGGCCGGGCAGGGCGACTTTTCGAGGAATTCATTGTCTTCTCCCGAGCCGAGCAAGCGACTCCAGAAGTCCGGAGCCTCGCGCTTCTCATGGGATGAGGCACCGCCTTCGCGGCCTCTGCCCCCGCCGCCCCGGTCATTCCGATCGTTCCGGCGCGGCTGGCTGCGCTTCCGGACATGATCATTGCGGTTTCCCCGGTCCTGGCGGTTGCCGTCCCGGCGATTGCCTTGCGGGCGGAATCTTTTACCCATCTGGAAATAATACTTTGGTTTCAGGTCCGTATTCCAATTTCTTCGCGAGGACAAGCAGCCGAAGAGTAAATCGGGTCCAACCCAACCAGGCCACCCCACGCCGATCCCGGGGAGCCTCCCACATCTCCCGGAAAAGAATATATCTTTATTTCAAGATACATTGATATAATATGTTCCATGTCTAAAGTCCTCCAAATCGAAGCGCTGACCGGTGTCTTCAAGCTCCTGAGCGACGAAACCCGCCTCCGCATCCTCTGCGCCCTGCGCGAAGCGGAACTCGCCGTGGGTGAACTCCAAAAAATCCTGGGGCTGGGGCAAAGCACCCTATCCACCCAGCTCGGCCTCCTCAAGGAACAGGACCTGGTCGCCAGCCGAAAGGAAGGCCAGAAAGTCCTCTACCGGTTTCCCCGGAACGGTGAGGAAGACCCTAAACTCGACATCATCGAGAACGCCCTGCAAAGCGCCCCCGCCGCAAAGTGGTACGAGCGCGACATGCGCAATCTCAAGAAGATCCTCCAGGACCGCAGCGATCGTTCCCGGGAGTTCTTCAATACCCAGACCGTCCAGAACATGCCTTCACCGGGACAGACGTGGCGGGCCTTGTGCAGCGGCCTCATAAGGCTCATCCGGGGTCAACGCATTGTAGACCTTGGCTGCGGCAACGGCCGGCTGGCCATCCTGCTCGCCCAGGCGGGCAACCACGTCACCGGCATCGACAGCAGCGAAGAGCAGATCCGCCTCGCGCGCGAAAACTCAAACCTGGCGCCCGGCTCCGGGTCGGAAGGCGCGAGACCGGTCTTTCAGAACGCGCCCATGGAAGGGACCGGCCTTCCCGGCGGAGCGTTCGACGTGGTTATCCTTTCCCAATCGCTCCATCACGCCGCCAAACCCAAGGAAGCCATCGCCGAATCCCACCGCCTACTCGCGCCCGGCGGCCGTATTCTCATCCTGGACCTGTTGGTCCACGGAGAAGAGTGGATGCGCACCAAGTTCGGCGATTTCTGGCTCGGGTTCACCCTGGCCGACCTGGAATCCTGGTTGCATGAGAGCGGGTTCACCGCCGTTCATTCCGAAATCACGGGTCCCACCAAGGACTATCCCGGAATCGAAGGCCTGCTGGTTCAGGCCGAGAAGAAATAAACCCAAAGGACCGATACATGGCTTTCAGACCCCATCCCGCAATCAAGGACCTTCCGGTAGTCAAGGAAGTCCAAAAGCGCATCCTCATCCTCGACGGCGCCATGGGTTCCATGATCCAGACGCATCCCCTGGATGAAGGTGATTTCCGCGGCGAGCGCTTCCATGCACATGTCTGCGACGTCAAGGGCAACAACGATCTGCTCGCCATCACCCGGCCCGACGTCATCGCCGGCATCCACCGGGCCTACCTTGAGGCCGGCGCGGATATCCTGGAGACCAATACCTTCAATTCCAACGCCATCTCCATGGCCGATTACCACATGGAGCACCTGGTTTACGAGCTTAACTTCGCGGCCGCCGGCCTGGCCAGGAAGGAAGCGGACGCTTTCACCGCCAAGAACCCCGCCAAGCCCCGCTTCGTGGCCGGTTCCATCGGCCCCACCAACCGGACCTTGTCCATGTCGCCGGATGTGAACGATCCCGGTTTCCGCTCGGTCACCTTCAACCAGTTGGTGGACGCGTATCACGAGCAGCTTAGGGGGCTCATCGACGGCGGAGCCGACCTGCTGATGGTCGAGACCATCACCGACACCTTGAATTGCAAGGCGGGTCTGTTCGCCATCGAGAAGATCTTCGAGGAGCGGGGCATGCGCCTGCCCGTTATGATCTCAATGACCATAGTGGACAAGAGCGGCCGCACCCTGTCCGGCCAGACGGTGGAGGCATTCTTCATCTCCATCGCCCACGTGCCCCTCTTCAGCGTAGGCATCAACTGTTCCCTGGGCGCCGAGGACATGCGCCCTTACGTCCATGAAATATCGCGTATCGCCCATTGCCTCGTGAGCTGCCATCCCAACGCAGGCCTGCCCAATGCTTTCGGACAGTATGATCAGACCGCCGGCCAGATGGCCGTGCTCATTGAGGACTTCGCCGCCAGCGGATTCCTCAACATCGTGGGCGGATGTTGCGGCACCACTCCCGAGCACATCGCGCAAATCGCCTCCATCGTCGCAAAGTATCCGCCCCGGGAGGTTCCGGAAACTTCGCCCTATACCATGCTGAGCGGACTGGAGCCACTCATCATCCGGCCCGAGACCAACTTCGTCAACATCGGCGAGCGCACCAATATCACGGGTTCGCCCAAGTTCAGCAAGGCCATCCTTTCGGGCGACTTCGATACCGGCGTGGCCATCGCCAAGCAGCAGATCGACGGCGGGGCCCAGATCTTCGACGTGAACATGGACGAAGGAATGTTGGATTCCGAGGCGGCCATGACCCGCTTCCTCAACCTGGTGGCCGGCGAGCCGGACATCTCGGCCAAGCCGGTCATGATCGATTCTTCCAAGTGGACCGTCATCGAAAAGGGCCTGCAATGCGTACAGGGCAAACCGGTGGTCAATTCCATCAGTCTCAAAGAAGGCGAAGAAGCCTTCATCGAACGCGCCAGGCTCATCCGAAGGTATGGAGCCGCTACGGTCGTGATGGCCTTCGACGAGGACGGCCAAGCGGATAATCTCGAGCGCCGCAAGGAAATCTGCAAGCGAAGCTACGACATCCTGGTGAACAAGGTGGGCTTCCCGCCCCAGGACATCATCTTCGATCCCAACATCCTCACCGTCGCCACCGGCCTGGATGAGCACAACAACTATGCCGTCGATTTCATCGGGGCGGCCAAATGGATCAAGGAAAACCTGCCCAAAGCCCACGTCAGCGGCGGCGTCTCCAACATTTCCTTCTCCTTCCGCGGGAACAATCCCGTGCGCGAAGCCATGCACTCCGCCTTCCTGTATCACGCCGTCAAAGCGGGCCTGGACATGGGCATCGTGAATGCCGGTATGCTGCAGGTATACGAGGAAATCCCCAAGGACCTGCTGGTGCTGGTCGAAGACGTGCTGCTCAACCGTAACCCGGACGCGACCGAGCGCCTGGTGAACTTCGCAGAGACGGTGAAGAAGACGGACAAGATCAAGGTCGAGGACGAAGCCTGGCGCAAGGGAACCGTGGAAGCACGCCTGAGCCATTCCCTGGTCAAGGGCATCGTCGAATTCATCGACAAGGACGTGGAGGAGGCGCGCCTCAAGTACGACAAGCCCCTGGAAGTCATCGAAGGACCCTTGATGGCGGGCATGAGCGTGGTGGGGGATCTTTTCGGTTCCGGCCAGATGTTCCTGCCCCAAGTGGTCAAGAGCGCGCGGGTGATGAAGAAGGCCGTGGCGGTCCTGCTGCCCTACATTGAGGAAGAGAAGCTCAAAAACCCTTCCGCCAGCCGCGAGGCCGGCAAGATCCTCATGGCCACGGTCAAAGGCGACGTGCACGACATCGGCAAGAATATCGTGGGCGTGGTGCTGGCCTGCAACAATTACAAAATCATCGACATGGGCGTGATGGTGCCCGCCCAGAAGATCCTGGACCGGGCGAGGGAGGAGGATGTCGACGCCATCGGCCTGTCCGGACTCATCACTCCGTCCCTGGACGAGATGGTGCATGTGGCCAAGGAGATGCAGCGCCAGGGGTTCACAATCCCATTGCTCATCGGCGGAGCGACCACTTCGGTCGCCCATACTGCGGTCAAGATTGCGCCGTCGTACTCGCATCCCGTTGTGCATGTGCTGGACGCCTCCCGCAGCGTTCCGACCACGGGAAGCCTTTTGAACCCGGATCTGCGTCCCGCCTTCATGGAAAAACTCACGGCCCGCTATGACGGCGTACGTGAAGATCATAAAAAGAAGCTGTCCGACCGCAAATCCATCTCCATCAACGAGGCCCGAAGACGCAAG
>JALYSE010000106.1:8199-15391 GCA_030854955.1 Fibrobacterota bacterium
GGCGTGCGCAGTTACGAGAGGTATCCCTTGGAGGATCTGGTTCCCTTTATCGATTGGACTCCCTTCTTCCAGACCTGGGAACTAGTGGGCCAGTATCCGAAGATCCTCAAAGACGAGGTGGTGGGCGTGGAAGCCACCAAGCTCTTCAACGACGCCAAAGCCTTGCTCGCGACAATCGTGGCGGACAAAAGTCTCACTGCCCAGGCCATTTTCGGGTTGTTCCCAGCCAACAGTGTCGGCGACGACATCGAGATTTACGCGGATGAAACGCGCTCCCGCGTGCTGACGACCATACACACCCTGCGCCAGCAGACGGACAAGCCCGGCGGTGAACCCAACATCGCCCTGTCCGACTTCATCGCTCCCCGGGATTCCGGCGTCATCGACTACATGGGCGCATTCGCCGTGACCGGCGGCGTCGGCCTCGAGAAGATCGTGGAGAAGTTCGACAAGGACAACGACGATTACAACAGCATCATGGCGAAAGCCATGGCGGACCGCTTGGCGGAAGCGTTCGCGGAACATCTGCATCTCAAAGTACGCCGCGAATTCTGGAGCTATGTCAAGGTGGAGACCTTGTCCACCGAAGAACTGATCCGTGAAAAATACCAGGGCATCCGGCCCGCGCCGGGATATCCCGCCTGCCCGGACCATACCGAGAAGTCCGCCCTGTTCGACCTTCTGGAGGTTTCGAAGCATACCCGTATCGAACTCACGGAAAGCTTCGCGATGATGCCGGCTGCGGCCGTAAGCGGTTGGTATTTCGCCCATCCGCAATCCCGGTATTTCGGCGTCGGCAAAATCGGGAAGGATCAGGTCATCGACTACGCGGCCCGCAAGAAAATGGATCTGCCGACCATGGAGCGTTGGCTGGCCCCCAACCTCGACTACGATCCCGCATGATGTGTGACGCGCTTCACGGATAAGCGCGCCACTCCGATAATTTTGATTGTTACAAACCACAGGAATTCGGGAATCTGAAATCGGAATGATTCTTCCCGATTCTGGGCTTGCTCCCCATTCCCAGCGACTGATTGGGAATTGTCAGAGACCCGCCGGTAGTTGTTACATTTGTCCCGTTCGGATTTACACCACTGCCAGGTTAGCATGCCTACCTGGTCAATTAGGAAGGATATTTAGATGAAAAAAATCACCTTGTCGCATATCGCATTGTCGATGGCCATAGTAGGATTGATAAATGTTTCCAATGTTTCGGCCAGCGAAGCCGCGAAGAAGACGGAAGCCGCCCCCGCAGCCGCACCAGTCGCTGCTAAAGCCACCGCCCCCGCAGCCGCACCGGTCGCTGCTAAAGCCGCTGCCCCTGCCGCTGCCCCCGCAGCCGCACCGGCCACTGCTAAAGCCGCTGCCCCCGCTGTTGCCGCCGCTCCTGCGACCCCGGCTGCCGAAGCCGCCCCAGCGACCGCCGTGGTCGACACCAAGGCAGCCAAGAAGAAGTCCATGAAGAAGTCCGCTCCGGCTGCTGATGCCGCAACCGCTCCCGCAGCCGCACCTGCCGCTGCTCCCGCAGCAGCTCCGGCCGCCGCTCCCGCAGCGGCCCCCGCCGCCGGTTCCGCTAAATGAACAAGTCCAACCTGCTGACCCAACTCGCCATTGCCGGCATCGCTGCCGGCATGATCTCCGTGGCTTCCGTGGAAGCCGCCGACGCAGCAGCTGCGGCACTCGCCGCCGCTTCCGCGCCGGCCGTGACCCCGGCCGCCGCTGCCGCCACTCCGACCGCTCCTGATTCGGCCAAGCCGGTCAAGAAGGCTAAGAAGTCCAAGGTCAAGAAGGACAGTACGACCACCACGACCACCACGACCACCACGGTCACCACCGCTCCCGCGGCCGCCGCTACTACAGCCACCCCCGCCACCCCTGCAGCTCCCGCCGCTGCCGCTGCCGAAAAGCACGCGTGCAAAGGCCACAACAGCTGCAAGGGCAAGGGTGGGTGCAAAATGACCCAAGCGGAGATCGATGCCGCCGCCAAGAAAATGGGCGTTGTCGCCGAAAAGGCCGGCAAACCCCATGGCTGCAAAGGCATGAATGAGTGCAAGGGTCTGGGCGGCTGCAAGTCGTAATCCATTCCTGAACATGCGGATCCGGACTCTTTGGTCCAGGACCTGAAGATCGAAGCACCTGCCTCCCAAGGGCAGGTTCTTTTTTTATCCGGGATTTATTATCCGGGTGCGGTCACGGCCACTGAGACCATCGCCTTCGCCTTCAAAACCTCAGCATGAGTCTCGAGAAATGAAGGGATCGCATCATCCCACTCCACCATGGTCGAGGCGCCGCCGCAGCCCCGGTATACTTCGCGGAAAAGCTCCCAGACCTCGTCCCGGACCGGATGGTCATGGGTATCCAACACATAGGCGCCTTTGTCGGAATGTCCCGCCAGATGTATCTGGCACACCCGCGACAAATCCATTCCCCGCACGTAATCCATCGGTTCGAAATGATGGTTGCGTGAAGACACGTAGATGTTGTTCACGTCCAGCATCATCCGGCAATCGGCCTTTTCGACCACGGCGCGATAGAACTCCCATTCCGGCATGGTGCCCGCAGAGAACTCCGCCACCGCCGAAAGGTTTTCCACGCCCAAGGGAATCTCCATGAAATCTTGGGCGATGCGGGCCTTCTCCGCCACGTGGCGCACGGCTTCTTCCGTATAGGGCAGCGGGAGCAGGTCATGGTAATGGTGGGCCCCGACGCGCGTCCAGCAAAGGTGGTCGCTGAACCAGGGGGCTTTTGTCTTCTTGGCCAAGGCCTTCAGCTTGTTCAGGTAGCCGAAATCGAGTGCTCCCGGAGCGCCCAGAGATAGACATACCCCATGCATCACCACCCGATAGGTTTCCAGGATCCGATCCAGATTGTAAAGCGGGACGCCTCCCGCGGCCATGAAGTTCTCCGAGATAATCTCGAAGAAATCGACTTGCGGGCGATGCTCGAAAATGTGCGGGTAATGCGGGATGCGCAGTCCCAATCCGAAGCCCAGGTGGGGCGTTTTGGAGGCCATGAAAAACAATGTAATCGGTTTGCCGTTTCAGGGTGAGGCGGGCAGGGCCAAGAGAAAACGGGCCGAAGCGGTCATGGTCAACTGTTCCCGGGCTAGTCAATTTCAGCGCCAGATCCAAAAAGCGAATTCCGTTTGGTCCAAAGGTGACCCAGTTACCGAAAAGATGGGGTGACGTACAAGTTTCTATACCTCATTTAATATCATTGGGTTAGTAACGGACCGGCTCCCTCCAAAAAAATTTCGAAGAAAATGCTAGTGAAATGTTTCCGAAAAGGATAATCTATTGGCAGTTATTGTTAAGTTTTCGACTAGGTTCTTTTCAACCAGGATGGATACATGAAACTAGCCAACGCTCTCGCCCTCTGCCTGACTGCTTCCATGATTTGGAATTGCAATGAGGCCACCAAGCCCGAATCTCCTTCGATGGATGACCGGCTTCCCGCCACCATCGATGCGGCCGTCAAGTATGCCGCCCGGACGGCCGGATACCAGATTTCCTCCGAGGCCGTCTACAGTCAATCGGTCGAATTCAAATTTTCCAAAGAGCAAGTCAACGCCTTGAAGGACGCTGGCATTTGCGATAACTTCATCTCTTTGATTCAGGAGCTCGGAAGGGATACGACCGGGGGACCCAGGTTTGCCAAGGCTATCTGGTGTCTTGCCGAAGAGGCCGAAATGGCCGGGGCGAATGGCACCAGCGAAATGAAGTTCGGCTTTGTCGACAAATGCCTCTGCGACGGCTCAAGCGGTGGCGCCTTCTTCGGAAATTTCGCCTTCACCACCTACGCCGCTCCTGTCAGCGCGGGCGGCAAGGTTTATGGTACGCCCACCATCGGAAAGACTTATAGTGCGCCCACGGTCCAGGGTTATTCGACTCCCAAGTCCGCCGGCGGCAAGGGTTATTCGGCGCCGAGTCTTTGATACAAAATCCGCGGGTTCCCGTTTCCGGGAACCCCTCAACCTTCGTTCCTTGTCTCACCTCTCACTCATTCGAATAGGAGTTTTTTAAATGAATAAGTTTTCCAAAATCGCAGCCATGATGTTCTGCATGGCCGTGGCCGCTAACGCGCAGCTGAAGGGTCTCGGATACGATGGCGACCTGAGGCAGATTACCGGCCGTCTCGGTCTCGGAGCCAACTTCCTCGATGTCGGCGTCGGTCTCAAGTTCGACAATTCCGATGGAGTGGCTGACGATGCGAAATTCCAGATGTCCGGTTCCGCGTTCTACCTGGGCCACTTGCATGACTGGGGCGCTTTCGACAACTACTTCACGGCCGGTCTCGTATTTGCCAAGCTGCCCCAAGCAGACGATAACCTCTCGTTGTCCGCTTTCGTCGGTCTGCAGCCCGAAGTAACCCTATTGGATCACATCGTGCTCTCGACCCGCTTCGGCCTGGACATCCCTATCATGCCGGCGTTCATCCTGCAGACCGCGGGTTCGCAGATCAGCATCGTGAACGGCGCGAACTTTAAAGTCCTGTTCTAAACAAGACCCTCAATCGAAGGTCGAGCCACCCGTATTCGCGGGTGGCTTTTTATTTGTACGCCCGGCTCGGGCGATTAGGAATCGGAATCGTTTCGGGGAACGGAAAAAGTGGACGCCGGGCGTGGAGGATATCAGTCAGCGACGGGAGGGTAGAGGACCGATCAGGGCAGCCCCTCAAGACCGCCCAAATCACGGATCTCCTGATCCGTATAGCCCGCTGCCTTGAGGGGCGCGTAAACCTCCTCCCCCAACACGGGGATGAAGGAAAGCAGCATGGTCGAGTCGGGAATCGCCTCACGTATTTTCGGATTCCCACAGGCTGCGGGCACCAACACGGTCTCGCCTAGGCCGATGGCCATGGCCTGGCCGCCATCCCAGGCCAGTTCGAAGCCGCCGGAGATGCATGTGAGCACGCGGAACCGCTCCTGGTTTCCCAATGCGATTGCGCCCTGGCACTTGGAAAGCCGCACCACCGCGAAATGGCGGCAGGCCACCCTGAATTCCTCCTCGTGGGTCGCGCGCTTGATGAGCAGAGGAGGAATGCGGTGCTTATCGTGTCGGCGCAAATCGAGGACCTGCTCCGATTCTCTCAGGTGCAATTGCCGGGGCTTACCCTCCGGATCCATGCGATCCCAATCATAAAGACGAAAGGTCGTATCGGAATTCTGCTGTACCTCATAGAGGAGCAGCCCGGCGGTGATGGCATGCACGGTTCCGGCGGGGATGAAGAACATATCGCCCGTCGTAACGGGCACCTTGTTGAGCACGGACTGGCATTCCTTGGTGCGCAAAGCGGCCAGGATATCTTCCCGGTTCCCGTCTCCCGCGATGCCAAGGATGAGTTCCGCGTCCTTGGGCGCGTCCAGAATGTACCAGCATTCGGTCTTGGATTCCCCCAAGGAAGAACCGTCGCCGGGATGGACCTGCACGGAGAGGTTTTCCCGGGCGTAGATGAACTTGTAGAGAAGTGGGAAGCGGGCCAGGGTGGGGGAGTATTGGCTGCCGAGGATGTCCCGGGCGTGGACGGAGAACAGTTCCCGGAGGTTCCGTCCCGCGAATGTGCCGCTGGAGATCACGCTGGCATTGTCGTCCCGGTCCGAGAGTTCCCAGGATTCGCCCATGTCCTTTTCGGCGGCGGCGCCTTTTCCCAGTACCCGATAGAGCCCGTCGCCGCCCCATATTTTCGATTGCAGGATGGATTTGAATTTAAGGGGTTCGCGCACGACTGCGGGCTGTACCATGCGAATAAGGATAGTTTTTTTCGCCATCCGAAGCGAGTGGCGAAACGGAATCAGGCCGCGTTCTTGGCCGCTCCGTCCTGGAAACGGTGTTCTTCGGTATTGATTAAAGAGGTCTCGGAGTTGAAAAGGTTCAGCCCGAGACCCTTGGGTTGCAGCACCTTGTCGACGAACTCTTCGAACGAATTGAAGATGCGTCCGCTGAAGATGATGTTGAAGCCGATGGTGGCGAAAAGGAATTGGATGTAATCGGATCCGGAGACGATGTAGATGTCGCCGCCGGTCTCTTGTACCTTTTTCATGTTGTACACCAGCGCGCCGATTCCGCCACTGCACAGGAAGGTGACTTCATCCAGATTGAAAATGATGTGCGAGCAGCCCTTCTTCACCATCTTGTGGATCTGGGTATCGAGTATGCGGGAGTTGTCCCACCCGATTTTTCCTTTTACGAGGAAGAGGGCTATCTTGTCATTGCTGGTTATTCTTAGTTCCATCAGGCACATCCGCGGTTGAAAGGGCTTTTCCTTGAGCCCCTTCATTATAGGGCATGGTCTCCCGCTCTTCAACCCATTTGGACAGCTTGGCGAAAACGAGATCGCGCGTGTCCCGGTTGAGTTTTCCGGCCGCTCCAGGCAGTTCCCCTGTGGCTTCGCCGGCTTGGTCGAACCCGTCCCGCACGGCTTTAAACATGGTTTTCGCGAATTCGGCCGGATCCATTCCCGCAATTTCGGCCATTTGTGTCGCAAAATGCACAATTCTGTCCGAAGTATTTTCCGCGTTCCAATATTCGGGAACGTTCGCCGCTTCTTCGCTTTCGTCGGCCTTGACCTTTTCATCCGGACCCGGAATGTAGACGAGCAGAAACTTTCCGTCGCCGGTATCCACGTGTCTGCCGGACTGCTTTAAGTATTGCTCCAACAATCGCTGCTGTTGCAGGCGGAGTTCCTGCTCCACACCCATGGCCCACTTGCGCAGATCAGCAAGCTGCTTTTCCTTCGGATCCATTTCCACGTCGCTGTCTTTTTGCGCATCGTTCCCTTCATGGGCTTCGCGCGCGATGGTCAATCCGTTCGCGCCCGGCTTGTCCAGTGCCATGTCGCCGACTTTGCTCGTGTACTTGAGATAGAGCTCTTCTGTGCGCGAGGTCTGAACTGAGGTATGGGAGTCGTAGTTCCAATCGGGCGCCCCACTATCCGACTTGGCCTGCTTTGTAGGAGCGGACAAGGGGTCTCCAGGCATGGACGCATGGTTTGCAGGCGCGGCGGCCTGGCTGCCGTCCTTTGGGGAATTTAGGGTGGGCTTGGCCGATTCCAGCGATTTTGCCGATGCGGATGCTGTATTGCTGATCATATCACTCTCCCCTGAGACGCGACTAATGCGGCGCTCCAGATTACTTCATCGGATTGGCGGTGGAATTACTTTAATAATTACTTCAAGTTTCGCTTATCAATGGAG
>JALYSE010000309.1 GCA_030854955.1 Fibrobacterota bacterium
ACCCAGGTATCTGGACGCGCCGCTTTTGTCCTCGATCACCCCGCCTTTGTTGGCCAGGAAACTGAGAAAGAGGGTGTCATTGATCCGGTAGGCCAGGAAATACGGCTTGAGCGTATCGGCTTTCTTGAGGGTCGTCAAATACTTCGCTAGACGCTCCTGGTAAAAGCGCAGGCGCGTTTCCGTCTTACCCCCGGCATCTACCGCTTCGACCTTATCCTTCCCCTTCCCCATCGACAGCCCGGCAGTCATCAGGACGATACCCAGAATGGACGCAAACAAACGCGCAAACGCGGTCGGAACGATGGATTGGGAAGAAGCTTGGTGGCTTGGAAATGATTTCATGCAACCCTTGGGATAATCTACTATAGTTCGCGAGCCTTAGGCATGGGTATCGGATTGGATCGGATCCCCGATCCTCCCAGCAGCGCGTGCTCCGCGATGAAGGTGGAAAGTGAGAAGGACCGCATGCCTTCCGATGGCGCGACGCCCATCCAACCCGCGAATCCTTTTCCGCCGCGGACCCTTTCACGGGCCTTGTGCAAATCAAAGGAACCTTGGTCCATCTTCACGGCGGAACCGGACGCTTCGAGATGATCAGCCAGGTATTCCTGCTCGGATTGTCCGGGCGTGGGCACAAGTACCACGGCGCGCGCGTGTATCCCCGCCAATTCCATT
This sequence comes from Fibrobacterota bacterium, assembly GCA_030854955.1. Lineage (GTDB taxonomy): Bacteria > Fibrobacterota > Fibrobacteria > UBA11236 > UBA11236 > Chersky-265. The sequence continues at coordinate 676 of JALYSE010000309.1, forward strand.
ACGGTAGTGTATCCGGATCGGGCGACGATCAGGTCCGCGCCCCGGAAAAGCCGCGCCAGGTCCGGTCCGGAGAGATGGTCGAACTCCGTCAACGCCCCGATGCGGATGTCGCCGATGCCGCGAATCGCCGCCTGTCCGTCCGATCCTTCCGGAAGACCGCGCACCAGCACCCGGGTGCCTTCCAGGGCCTCCAATTGTTTTCGCAATGCCTGTTCAAACAGGCCGCGTTGGGGTTCGGGTCCGCTGACCATCGCAAGGAAGTTCACATGCGCCGGTTCGTCCCCATTGGTGGAAAAGCGTGACAGGGGATGGATGAACTCCAGGTTCCCGGGTCCGCCGGTTTTATGGCTCAAATCCCCGGACAGGTTCCGCTTACCGGGAAAATCGGGAACCCAGACCCGGGCGAACCGCCGGAGCAGACGGAGATTCAGGGCCAGGAGCAGACGCTCCATGGCACCGGCTCCGGGAAACCGCCCGGGTACCCGGATGAAGACCTGATGGGTGATGAAGACACATGGCATTTCCCGGGTGAAGACGCCGTAGCGTCCGTCGGAAATGACGAGATCACAGGGCCGTTCGGCGAGTATACGATGCAGCCGGCGGGCTTCCGAAATCATTCCGGCCAGAACCCGCGGCAGTTGCGCGAGCATCACGGGAAGGAAGAACGCCGGTGACCGGGAGTACCGCACCCGATACCCCGGAAAATCGAAAACCTCCAGGTTTGGAAATTCACCCTGCAAAAGGCATTTGCCGCCACCGGAGGCCCCGATGCGGACCTCATGGCCGTTTTCGAGCAAAGCCCGGATCAAGGGAATGCTCCGGGTGGCATGGCCCAGGCCCCAGTCCAATGGACATACGAGGATCCTCATCCATTCCTTGTTTGCGATGGGGCGGACCCGTCATGCCCCATACGACAGGCGGTTTCCAGCATCCGATGGACCGGGCCTTGTATTCCCGCAAGGTAAGCATCCGGCCGTAATCGCCATAATTCGGCTATCCGATCCAGATGGTCTTGCGGAAGCGGATCCGGCCTGGTGTAAACATGCGCATGATACGGAAGTTCCAAGGTTACCATGGCGGGCCGCATCCCGTCCGGGTAGGTGAGTCCATGGCCGCACCATTGTCCCAGCGAACCGGGGCAAAAACCGGATTCGGGGGCCTCCGGCCGATGGATGCGCAACCGGTAGGGTTTCCGTTCATCTTCCTCCAAGATATCCCACATGGCCATCGCCAAGGCGGAACTTTGCGAACCGTCAGCGTCCAATTCCGACAGGGCCCAATGCAGGCTCACAATCTTCGCCGGCCGATGAGCTAGGATGAAGGTATGCAAGGCCAGGGATTCCGGTTCCGACAACGGCAGATTACCGGGAGGTTCCTCGGAAGCGGAGGTCCATCGGTGGGGGAAGTTCCGGTTCAGATCGACTCCCCTCGCATTGTAGCGGGAGAGGGCGGCATGGCCATCTGGATTGTGGGCGCAAAGGATTGCCGTTGGTTCCTGGATCCGGCCTGAATCCAGATGGCTCTGGACGAAGTTCTGGAGGATGGCCACCGTGGCCCGCTCATCCCCGTGGGTTCCGCCGATGAGAAGGGTGGAGCGGCCTGAAAAATCGGATGCCGAATTGCCGCGCAAAGGAAAATTGGCATGAACGACCAAGTCCCTACCTTCGACCGATTTGCCTATGATTTCGCGCATGGCTCCGTCCCTATTCAACGGTCATTCGGCCGGCATTACCGGACTAGTTGTCCGGCCATACCCGTCAATACTATCATAGAAAAAGGCCACTTCGCGATGAAGGGATTTCGATGTATATTCTCGACCTCAAGCGAATGCCAGTATGATCCGCATCTATCAAATCGGCAAAGCCCTCCACCCTAAGCACGTATTCCGGATTTCCAGGGCTTCCCGACCCCGGGTCGACAATGTATTCCTGGTCCTGGAACAAGATGGCGTAAAGGGATTCGGGGAGGCGTCTCCCAATTCCTTTTTCAACGAAAACCATTTGGACGTTCTGATGGGACTCGCGGGATTGAACGACTATTTCCGTCGCCAGACCCTGAACGGTGTTGAGGACATCGGTCGGATCTGGAATGAGATCTGGGAGCGCGTCATGCCTTCGCGGGCCTGCCAATGCGCCGTTGACGTGGCTTTGTGGGATTTATGGTCGAAGCTCCAGGAAAAAACTGTGGTGGAAACGGCTCTGGGAAAATTGCCCGGGGTTGTTCCGACCTCCGCCACCTTGGGCATCTGCCCCAAGGAAGATTGGCCTTTACGCATCGAAGCAGTCGCCCGTTTTCCGGCCATCAAAGTGAAGCTGGATGCCAGGGTGGACCTGGAACTTATCGAGGCTATCCGCGGTCAATCGAAGTCGGCAATACGCGTGGACGCGAACGGGTCCTGGGGCGGCTTGGACATACAGGCCATCAGCGGACGGCTGGAAAACCTGGGAGTGGAATTCATCGAACAGCCGTTGCTTCCTTCCGACGACGCGCTTATGAAATCGATTTTAGGAAGGTCGAAGCTACCCATTTTCGCCGACGAAAGTTGCGCAGGCCTTGACGATGTGCAAAGGCTCCCGGGCAGATTTACCGGGTTCAACATCAAGCTGGTCAAGTGCGGCGGCATCACCCCCGCACTTTCCATGCTGCGGGAAGGGAAGCGCCTGGGCCTGAAGGTCATGGTTGGCTGCATGTTGGAGAGCAGCCTGCTGATTGCCGCCGGGGCGGTCGTGGCCCAGGATGCCGATTACGCGGACCTCGACGGTAGCTGGCTACTCAGGGACGACTGTTTCGAAGGATTGGACTTGGTCGAAGGACGCATCATGCCGAATGCGGGACCTGGCCTGGGGGTAAAACCCCAAATGTCTCCTGATTGAAGCGGGGCGACCGTTTATATTATGGGTATGCAACCGATGAATCCCCTATCCCCCCTTTCCTTATTGGGCCGCAGCGATGAACGACTGACCCTCAAGGCAGGGCGGATCCTGGATATCGCGGATCCGGAATTCCAGGCGTTCATCGACGAGCTCATCCGTTGCGGGCATGACAACCTCGGCGTGGGCATCGCCGCCCCCCAGGTCGGCCGGTCCTTGCGGCTTTTCATCATGGCTCCCCAGCCCAACTCCCGGTATCCGGATGCGCCTTCCATGGAGCCCACGGCGGTCATCAATCCGGAAATCCTGGGCGTCTCCGAGGCAAAGGATGCCGGGTGGGAAGGCTGTTTGAGTGTTCCCGGTTTCCGCGCCAGGGTTCCAAGGCACCTTGAAGTGGATGTGGCCTTCACCGATCGTCACGGTACCCACCGCACGGAACGCTTCAGCGGATTCATGGCTCGGCTTTTCCAGCACGAGTTCGACCACTTGGAAGGGATTCTCTACCCTGAGCGGTTGGACAAGGACGACACTCTTTTGACCCTCGATGAATTCACGACCCTTACCGGCATCGTCGTTCCGCATTGATGCAGTAATTCCTACTTGGCTTGGTACTTGGCCTTTATGGCCTCCACCTTCACTTGCTCTTCCTCGCTCAATCCGCTTCCGTCCTGTCCATCCGGGACCTCTCTACCGGTATCCGGCCGCGCGCACCGCGATTTTTCCTTCGACCGATCCGTGTAGGAGGTGCCTTTTTCCCTGGCCCTGAATTCGTCCCAT
>JALYSE010000107.1 GCA_030854955.1 Fibrobacterota bacterium
CGGCGAAGCCATCCGTGGATTCGGGATGGGGGACTGGTTCGCCCAGGTGATGATGGATTATTCACGGGCCTATGCCCGCGGGTGGGGGGACTTCGTTAACGGAAACGTGGAAGCCATTACGGGAAATCCAGCCCGGAGCTTCTCGCAATTCGTGAGCGAGGTCTACGCGCCGGCATTCAAGCAGCCTGTTGCGGCCTGAGAAATTCCAGTCCGCTGTCGTATGATGAATGCGGCAGCGTTTAGGGACCCATTTTCCTCCGGAAAAAAGGAGTAGCGCGCCATGGAATCCTTGGATTTGCAATTGCTCCGATTTCCAGTCGGAACACATACCTTGGTGACTCGCTTCGACAGGGCGTCGGTGGATGCCTCCATCGCTGAGATTGAAAATTTTCCGACCCGGTTGCGTGCCCGTGTGACTGGTCTGTCGGACGCGGATCTGGACAAGCGGTATCGCCCGGGAGGTTGGACCGTGCGCCAGGTGGTCTATCATCTGGCCGACAGCCATACCCACATCTATATCCGTTTCAAATGGGCCCTGACAGAAGAGAAGCCTTTGATCAAGGCGTACCAGGAGGACCGCTGGGCAGAGTTACCGGACAGCCGATTGGGAAACACCGAAATCCCTCTGCGGGGATTGGAGTCCATCCATGCGCGGTGGACTTCCTTGATGCGTACCATGGATGATGCGGCTTTCGGAAAGACCTTCGTCCATCCCGAAACAGGACTGGAGAATGTACTCTTCGACAGGGTGGCTTCCTATGTCTGGCATGGGTGGCATCACTTGGCCCATATCGATTTGGCGTTGAGAGTCTAGTCTAAGAGAGGTTCAATGAATTACGGCGGGGCCGGAAGGCGAGACCGGGCGGCAGCTCAGTAGGACTTGGCGCTGAGGGAAACGTTGTCGGCTCCGACCAGATCCGTCAGCGAGGTGGTGAAAGCCAAGTCCGGCGCGACGCGGAGCTTTTCGCTCACCAGTTTCATTTCCTGTTGTCCCTGGCATTCCAGGTGCAGCACCAGCTGGCACTTTCCCGCGTTTTCCGAACACAGGTTGTGAATGGCCATGACATCCGGTTCCAGGAGACCGATGGTCTTAAGGCGCACGTGCACGCTACGGGTCAGGCGTTCGCGCGCTTCATTGAGGCTGATCACCTTTTGGGCGTTCAGCTTGAACATGGCCAGTTCTTCGTTGAAGGTGAGATTGCCGCGGATGAGCACCATGGAATCGATCTCGACGAGGTTCCGCACCTCCTCAAACACGTCCGACCACAGGGTCACTTCCACCTTGCCCACGAAGTCTTCAAGCTCGGCGAAGGCGAACGTCTTGTTGTCCTTTGCCGAAAGCTTGGTCTTGAGGCGCGTTATCATTCCGCCGAGTACCACGGGCGCGCCTTGCGGACCCCGGAAGCGCTCGCCTTCCTTCGGCCGCTCTTGCTTCGTCTCTCCCACGACCATCCGCAGGCTTTCGGGATCAAGGGGACAGGTCCGGAAACCGCTTAGTTCAATGCGATAGGGCTCCAGGGGATGCCCGGAAAGGTAAAGGCCCAGCACCTCCTTTTCCTTTTCCAGCATCTCGTTATAGGGCCAGGCATCGACGTTGGGGAGCGGGGGCTCGCCCGTGTCCATGGACGCGGATCCGTTCGCGAAGGTTCCGGTGTCGCCGTTGGCGACAATGTCGAACAGCGAGACCTGTCCCACCGAGCGGTCCTGCTGGAAGGATTGGGCGTAGGCCAAGGCCGTTTCCACGGACGCGAATTGTTGGGCGCGGTTTCCGGGAATTTCGTTCGGCATGGCTCCGCCCAGGACCAGGGATTCCAGGGCGCGGCGATTGAGGAATTGCGAGTCCACGCGCTTGCACAGGTCGAAGATGGAAATGAACGGACCGTTGCTATCCCGCTCCTGGACGATCTTCTCCACCGCCGACAAGCCCACGTTCTTGATGCCGCCCAGACCGTAGACGATCTTGCCTTCCCGCTCCGTGTACTTGGCTAAGCTCGCGTTGATGTTGGGGAAGGTGACTTCTATCCCCATGGATTTACAATCGTTGAGAAGCACCACCAGGCGGGTGGTGTCGTGCATTTCCGAGTTCATGTTCGCGGCCATGAACTGGGCCGGAAAATGGGCTTTGAGATAGGCCGTCTGATAGGCGACGGTGGCGTACGCTGCGGAATGGGATTTGTTGAAGGCGTAGCTCGAGAAGGGGACCAGCACTTCCCAGATTTTCTCGGCCAGTTTCGGGTCGTACCCGCGCTCCTTGGCGCCACCCACGAACTTGGGCTTGAGGTCGTCCATCTTCTTCAGATCCTTCTTGGCCATGGCGCGCCGCAGGAGATCGGCGCCACCCAGGGAGAACCCGGATAGTACTTGGGCGATCTGCATCACCTGCTCCTGGTACACGATCACACCGTAGGTTTCCTTGAGGATCGGTTCCAGGTTCTGGTGATAGCAATCCATCGGTTCGCGGCCGTTCTTGCGCGCGATGTAATCGGGAATGAATTCCATGGGACCCGGCCTGTACAGGGCATTCATGGCGATCAAATCCTCGATCCCGGACGGCTTGAGCTTGCGCAGATAGTCCTGCATACCGCCGGATTCGAACTGGAATACGCCCACGGTCAGGCCCTTGCCAAGCATCTGGAAGGTGGTCGGGTCGGATTCCGGAAGCTTAAGGGGATCGATGTCCAATCGCGTCGAGGCTTTCACCTGGGCCAGACAGTCCTGGATCACGGAGAGGTTGCGCAGCCCAAGAAAATCCATTTTAAGGAGTCCGATGTCTTCCGAATACGTCTTGTCGTATTGGATCATCACCTGGTCGGAACCGGGCTGTTTGAACAAGGGAGCATAATTGACGATGGCCTTGGGCGCAATAATCACGGCGGCGGCGTGCATGCCCGCCTGACGCACCAGGCCCTCGAGTTTCAGGGCGATGAGCTTCAGGCTTTCCAGGCCCGGCTCGCTTTCCATCTCCTTCTTGAGATCCGGCGACTCATTGAGGGCTGTTTCCAGGTCCGCAAAGGGATTGAAGGCGGGGAACAGTTTGCAAATCTGGTTTAGCCGCTGGGCTTCGAAACCCATCACGCGGCCCACGTCGCGGAGCACCATCTTGGCTTTCATGCGGCCGTAGGTCACGATTTGGGACACCGAATCCGTGCCGTATTTGTCCACCACGTACTGGATTACTTCCTGCCGGCCGTTGTCGGAGAAGTCCGTATCGATATCGGGCATGGACACGCGCTCGGGATTCAGGAAACGCTCGAAGAGCAGGTTGAAACGGACGGGATCCACGTCCGTGATTCCCACAGCGTAAGACACGATGGAGCCCACAGCCGATCCGCGGCCGGGACCGACGGGGATGCCCCTGGCTCTCGCGGCATTGCAGAAGTCTTGCACAATGAGCATGTACCCGGCCACCTTCATCCGCTTCATCACTTCGAGCTCGAACTCCATTCGATCATAAAGCGAGCGCACCCTTTCCGATCCGGCCTGGGAAGAGTCCGTCAACTCGGGATAGCGCTTGACCATGCCTTCACGCGAAAGGTGCGCCAGAAAGGCGTCCGAATCCGGAAAGTCCGGCGGAATGGGGAATTGCGGGTGATGGAGCTCGCCGAACTTGATGGTGACGTTGCACTGCTCGGCGATGCGGACGGTGTTCTCCAGGGCGTCGGGATAGTCTTTGAAAAGCGCGGCCATCTCGCCGCCGGAACGCAGGTAATACTGGTCCGAATTGAAGCGGGGACGGTTGGCATCCTTGAACTTATGTCCGCCTTCGATGCAGAGCATCACTTCATGCGCTTCGGCGTCCGGCCGTTCCAGGTAGTGAACGTCGTTTACGGCCACGAGCTTCCAACCTTCGGATTTGTGCAATTCCAGGAAGCGCTTGTTGACCGCTTCCTCTTCCGGCATGCCGTGAGTTTGCAGGCAGAGGTAGACGTTCTCCTTTCCGAAAAACCCCGTATAGGCGTCCAGAAGTTCCCGCGCCTTCTTTTCGTTGCCCTTGAGCAGAGCGTGTCCCACTTCGCCCTGATGGTTGGACGTGAGGCAGATGAGGCCTTCGGTGCGGCCGCGCAGGGATTCGTGATCGATGCGTGGCTTCTGATAGAAGCCGTCCATGTAGCCGTCCGAGCAGATGCGCATCAGATTCTTGTATCCGGCATAAGTCGAAGCGATCAGGATGATCTTGTGATGGACCGCCTGGCTGGGAGAATAGACCTGGTTCTGCCGCTTGTCGGGGGCTACATACAGATCGCAACCGATGAGGGCCTTGATGCCGGCCTTTTTCGCGTAGGTGTGGAATTCCAGCATGCCGAACATGTTTCCATGGTCGGTCAGGGCGATGGCGGTCTGCTTTAGCTCCAGGGCCTTCTTCACCAGCCCGGAGATGCGGGCCGAGGATTGAAGCATGGAGTATTCGGAATGGGCGTGTAAATGGACGAAGGGGACGTTCTCCATGTCCCTACTCCATGATTCTCAGCGCTTTCGCCTGTTCAAGAACGTATTCATTGCGATGCCCGGAATCCAATTCAATGCCGATGAACTTGATAGGATCCTTGTGCTTGAGCAATAGCAGGGGCTTGAGGGATATCCGCTTTAGAATGGGGGCCGCGTAGCTGAATTCGATCTTCTTTTCGCCCGCTATGGCGTCCTCCAGGGTTTCGATCCGCTGCGCCAGCTCCTGCTCGCGCGCGGCCTGGCCGTTCTTGTCCTGGGGTTGCGGCGGCGGGGCCCGCAGGGAACCGGAAGATTCGCGATAAGCGAGGGGGCCGAATTCCGGGCGTGGCAGCACCCATGTGTTTCCGATACCGCCCAAGGATGCGGGCATCAGGTCCAGAACGCGGCGCGAATCCTCGCCCGGCACCAAGCCGAAGTGCTGGAGCAATTCCTTGACCCGTTGTTTGTTCTGCCGGTTGAGCACGAAGCCGTAATCCGGGATCACTTCGGTGATCATTTCCAGGAATTGGGGAATCTCCTGCAACTCCCCGAACCGCACGGGATCGGAGACCTTAAGCACCAGGGTATCCATGAAGAGCGTGGATGCATAGGTGGAGGCCCATTCCACCAGGGTCTGCTGGGCGGGGCCTTCAAAACCGAGCCAAGCGAGCAGGTCCCGGAACTCTTCCATGCCCAGACCGGCCTGGAGGCCCTGGATCACGGTCTCCTTGGTGAAGCGGTAGCGCCCCATGAATTCGTCGTTGCTTTTGTGGCCGACGAGCTCTAGGCGATGCTGCCACCCGAACGGAGAGTCGAGGGGCACTAGGCTTTCCATATTGGGAAGGCTGATGGGACGGGTGGGATGGCCGCTGTTTCCATCCCCGGCGTCCTTGCTATGGCCCGGATCGGTGAGTGGATCCATGCGTGAAACCAGATAGGAGATCAAGACGCGATCGGGACGGACCCAGGCGATCCGGCCTTTGGACATTCCGAAATCCACCAGCCCGAGCAGCCAAAGCTCCTGCAAGGCCTTGGGCAGATTCTCCCACGTGAAGGAAGCCTTGGGATCATGATAGCCTTTGCGATGCGGCCCCGAATAGATCCAGAGGATGTTGGCCCAGGGGGAAACGCGCCCCGCAGCGAATTCGACGGGAAGCGAGGCGACCGCCGTCAAGGTGTGGGCCATTCCGTGCACGCGATCTTCCATCCACCATTCTGCCATCCTGCGCCAGGCTTCGCGGCGTTCACCGCGCAGCAATATCCTGCCTTCCGGGGACAGATGCAACAACCCGTCCTCCTGCAGCACCAGGGACGCGCCGACGGAGAAATGCAGGAGCAACTGCACTTCTTCCGCAGGAAGGGCGGAAGACAATCGTTCCCCGAATGTGAAGCGCTGGGCAAGCTCCTGCGCATCCTTGCGATGCATTTCGCCGCTCTGGGTGATCTTCACGTTGCCCAAGGCGACCTGGCAGAGGAAGTGGCTGAGGTGCGAAGTCAGGAAATGGCGGAAGGAGATCCAGCTCGCCGTTTCCGCCCCGACTCCCGTCGGTCCGACCCCGGATGATCCGCCCAACCATTGGTCTTTCAGCACGGCCGGCAGAACCACTTCGGCAAGTTCCCTGAATCCATGAAAGGTGCGCCCCTTATCGCCTTCTCGGGAGAAAATCAGGACTTCCTGTTCCAGTTTACCAAGGAGCATCAGGGCTTGCGAGGGAGGGAAACCTTCGAGGCTGCCCAAAAGCTCGGATTCGGCCGCCCCGCGTTCTTCGGAGGCATAGACCAAGGCGAGAAGATGTCTCCCGTGGGCTTCGGCGGATTTCAGGGTTTCGGCGATCCGTTCGGGCTTGAGGGCCCAATCGTAAACCAGGTGGACGACCTTTGCCGCCTGCATCAGGCCTTCTCCAGGCTGATCGCGGCGATGGAGCTTAATGACAAAGGTTTTCGGGGCTGCCGTCAGGAATTCAAGAAGAGAGTGCAAATCCAGACATCCGGTCTTTAAAAGTGGCAGAGGGTAAATATAACTCCAGGGAGCATCCCGGCTCCCTGCAAGTCCATGGTCAAATTTTGCGTGCCGGTCATCGTATGACCCGCCCGGGATGGGAAAACCCATTATATTTTGGATGATAACGAGTAAAACGGTGCATTGCGCGCAAGGGGCCCTTGGCCCTGGAATTGCTTTAAAAAACGCCGGATACTAACCGTTTAGAGGCTATGATTCCGCAAATTCACCAGGCAATCGCTACCCAGGGCCGAAAAACTCGGTTTCCGGCCCTCATTTGCTTGCTTTTGGCGGGTTTTTTCAGCCCATCCCATGCCCTGTATCTGGCGGAGACAATCTCGGCCTTTTCCCTTCCCCCTTCCGGACCCGGCTCCACCATCAAGGTGGACGGATCCCCGGATACCGTTTGGAAGGCCATTAGTGTCCTACCAGGCGCCGTTTCCACCATCGACTTCGAGGATTTCCAGAAACTCGTCATTCTGCAACCCGATGCGGCGCGCAACGACGATGATCCCTCCAAGTACGTGAAGGATCCCGTCAACGGCTCCATCAAAATGCTGGTCGCCTATGACAAGACCGCCCTGTATTTCCTGTTCCTGGTCAGGACCACTACCGTTTTCAATCCCAAGAGCCTGTGTGCGCCGACCGCGGCCAATCTGTGGAAGGCCGATGCGCCCGAAGTCTACATCGATCCTTCGCCCTTCGATGCGGACACCTCCGTGTATCCCTCCTATTTTTCCACGGACTCCAGCGGCCTCGTCTATGGCACTTCGCCGAAAACAATCCAACTGGACAAGCCCCTGAACGCCGGCGACACGCGGCTTTATTTCCGCAATCGTGCCATGGCCGACAAGTTCCAAATAGCCGCGACCCCCGCAGGACTCCTTGCCGTCTCCAAATCCTTCTCGGCATCCGATACGACGACGGTCATCGTGGAGATGAAAATCCCTTTCTGGACCACGGCCTCGGCGTTCACGGCGGGCAAGTCCATGTTCATTTCGTGGGGATTCAACATGTACCCGAAATCGCTTTGGGGCAATTGCAGCGGCACTCCCCTGGCTTACCGCTGGGCCAAGCATTATCTGAATTACGATCAGGCTCTCGACAAACCCCCAGGATGGCGCGCCAAGGACAGCACCCATTATGATCCGACGCGATCCTGGGACGGATGGGGCCGTTTCGAATTCAGCTCGTACAGGGTGGATCCCCAGGTTTGCAGGAACCTGAATCAGGCCAATTGGGATGTGACGTATTGGCAGCAGCAATGCACGGGGGCGGCAACCGGAATTGACACGCCCGCCGGCTCCCGGCGCGTGCAGATCCGGCCCGGAGGAATTCCCAGCCGCCATGGCCCACAGGGTCGGGATATCCGCGGCCGCTCCACCCAAGGCGGCTCCAGCCTGTTCATCTTTCCTTTGGATCCCTTGGAAGGTTTCGGCGGTCCTGGGGCGCGAGAGGCGATACCGCTCTAGCGGATTAGGGGACGGGAAAGGGGCAATCCTATTGCTCGGCGAACGTCCGACAAATCAAAAGGCCGGTCTCCTGGGAGATCGGCCTTTTTTAAATCCGACTTTATGGTCCGAACCCTTCCGGCGCGAGGCCGGAAATCACATCGGGTTGTCGCGCTTGCCGCTACCGTCGTATTCGATGGCGATGGTGCCGACGGGGCAGCCTTCGGCCGCTTCCACGATTTCGTCAGTCAACTCGAACTTCGCGGCGTTCTTGATGACCATCTTTTCCGGTACTTCGAAAACCTCAGGGCAGGTGGCTTCGCACGCCCCGCACATGGTGCATTCGTTTTCGCTTTCGTCCAACCAAACCCTGGTAACTGCCATGACCTTAAACTCCTCTGCTTCTGGGGATATTTTACATCCCGGCCCGCCTTTTAGGGCAGGGTTTCTGCCAAATTGGCAGGAAAATGTGCTTTAAATGGAAGCGATCCGTCGTTAGAGAAGATACTAGGCGTCCGGCCCTTTGGCAAGAGCCGTGAGGGGCCTAAGTGCGGTCGACGCTATCGCTTATATCGCCCAGTGCAGGCTTTCAGACCAGGGCGCTACAAACCCAGTGGGCTCCTTGCTATTTTTGCCCTGACTATGCCAAATACGGAAATTCAGGTCGGAATCCTAGGCGCTACGGGATTCACCGGCTGCGAGCTAGTGGGCCTTCTCTTGCGCCATCCCCAGGCGAAAATCGCCTGGTTGAGTTCGGAATCCCAGCCCGGAACGGCCTATGGAAAGGTCTACCCCCGGTTTCTGGGAAGGCTTCCCGCCGCGGTCGAAAAGATGCGTTCCTTTGAGGACGTGAAGTCCACGCAACCGGACGTGGTGTTTTCCTGCCTGCCCCACGGCGCATCTGCCGAGTCCACCGCACCGTTCTTGGCGAACGGAAAGACGGTCATCATCGACCTCTCCGCTGACTTCCGCCTGAAGGATGCCAAGGTCTATGCCGAGGCCTACGCCCTTATCCATCCCATGCCTGAGCGCCTGGCGGAAAGCTGTTACGGCCTGTGCGAAGTGCACGGCGAGGAAATCAAGGGCTCGAAACTGATCGCGAACCCGGGATGTTACCCCACTTCGACGCTGCTGCCCTTGTTCCCCCTGCTGCGGGACGGGGTGGTTTCCCCTGAAGGCATCATCATCGATTCCAAGTCCGGGGTATCCGGCGCGGGGAAAAAGCCCACCGAAACGACCCATTACGTGAATGCGAACGAAAGCGTGGCTGCCTACGGCGTGGGCGACAAGCACCGTCACCGCTGGGAGATCCAGGAGCAATTGTCTTTAGCCGCCGGGCGCAAGGTCGAACTCCTCTTCACGCCCCATCTCATCCCCATGGAACGCGGCATCCTTTCCACCATTTATTGCGATCTCAACCCGGGCAAGGATTCTGCCGAAGCAGAAGCGTGCCTCGCGAAGCAATACCGGGAATCGGACTTCGTGCGCTTGTGCGAGGATTTCCCCCGTACCGGGGACGTGAAGGGCACCAACTTCTGCCACATCAAGGTCTACCAGCCGGCCGGCGGACGCAAGCTCATCATCGTATCCGTCCTGGACAACATGGTGAAAGGCGCTTCCGGCCAAGCCTTGCAGAATATGAACATCGCCCTGGGACTGCCCGCCACTCTCGGGCTGGCCTGAAACGGCGCCGCCCTAACCATGACGAAAACTTCCCCCTTGCGCCCGATCGTAGTGAAAATTGGCGGATCCATGATGGACGATGAAGCCGCCTTGCGGGGACTGTGCAAGGTCCTGGCCGGCCTGGGCCGGACGGATACGCCCTCGGTCGCGCGGACTTTGAACGCCCGTCGGGCGCCCTTGGTCCTGGTGCACGGCGGCGGCAAGGACATCAATCGCCATCTGGCCTGGCTCCAAGAGGAACCCGACTTCAAGGACGGCCTGCGTGTCACAGGCACCGCCGCTCTCAAGGTTGTAGAGATGACCTTGAGCGGATACGTGAACAAGAAGCTGGTCGGCCTGCTGAACGCGGAAGGTGGATCGGCGGCGGGAATCAGCGGCGTGGACGGGCCGACGCTCGTCTGCGAAAAAATCTCCGAGGAACTAGGACAGGTCGGGCGGATAGTCGAGGTGCGAACGGCTCTTGTCGATGCTTTGCTGGCGGGAGGCTTTCTGCCCGTGGTTTCCCCGATTTCCGTGAGCGCGGACCAGACCCATTATAACGTCAACGCCGACGACGCGGCAGCGGCCCTGGCCGCCGCCTTGCATGCCGAAAAGCTCATCTTCGTTTCGGACGTGGAAGGCGTGCGCGGCGCAGACGGCGTGCGTATCCCGGATCTAACCGGTGCCCGCATCGATCGACTCATCGCCGATGGTGTGGCCTCCGGGGGTATGATCCCCAAGTTGAAATCCTGCCGCGCGGCCATTAATGGCGGGATCGGCCAGGTGCATATCTGCGGCTGGGCCGGACCGGAAAAGTTCGCTGCCCAGGTCCGCGGCGAAGGGAACACAGGGACGATCATTAAGTAAGAAGGGGCTAGGGGTTAGCGGTTAGAGATTAAGGGTTAGTGTAAGCGAACGAATGTCCCCTAACCCTCTCCCCTAACCCCTCAATAATATATGGACCAAGCTAATCTTCTTCATAACTACGGTCCCCGGGACCTCACCATCGCTCGCGGCCAAGGCAGCTGGGTCTGGGACGCGGAAGGCAACCGTTACCTCGATTGCGTATCCGGCGTGGCCGTGAACGCGTTCGGGCATCTCCATCCGCCCATCGTCGCGGCCATCCGGGAGCAACTCGAGCGTTACCTGCACGCCAGTAATCTGTACCTGATGGAGCCGCAGATCCGTCTGGCCCGGGTACTGTGCGAGGCCATGGGCCTGGACAAGGCCTTTTTCTGCAATAGCGGTACCGAGGCCAACGAAGGCGCGATCAAGTTCGCCCGCAGGCATTGGCTGGAAAAGGGCAAGCCCGGCAAGACCGAGATTATCTCCTTCGCCTCTTCCTTCCACGGCCGCACCTACGCCTCCATGGCCGCCACCGGCCAGGACAAAATCCGCCTGGGTTTCGGCCCGCTCCCGCAAGGCTTCCGGATCCTGCCCGTGAACGATCCCGCCGCTCTGCGCGCCGCGATTGGACCGGATACGGCCGCCATCCTGTTCGAGCCCGTGCTTGCCGAAGGCGGCATCATTCCCATATCGCGGGAAACGGCCGGAGCCATCAAGGAATCCCAGGCCATGGACGTGCTGATCATCGCGGACGAGATCCAGACGGGTCTGGGGCGGACCGGAGACATGCTCGCTTCGCGGGCCCTGGGCCTGGATCCGGACCTGGTAACCTTGGCGAAGCCCTTGGGAGGCGGCCTTCCCCTAGGCGCGGTGCTGATGCGCGCGGAGATCGCCGCCTCCATCCATGTAGGCGATCACGGCTCCACCTTCGGCGGAAACCCCGTGGCCTGCGCCGCAGGCCTGGCCGTGCTGGCCGAACTGACCCAGGACGGATTCCTCGTCGACGTGCGCGAACGGGCGGACGGTCTTCGCAAGGATCTGGAATCCCTCATGACGCGCAAATCGGCCCAGGGGGTCCCCTGCGGCCCGGTGGTGGGCAAAGGGTTCCTGACCGGTTTCCGTTACGGCGGTGATTTGGGGGCTTTCCAAAAGGCATGCCGCGGAAACGGCCTGTTGGTGCACCGTGCGGGCCAAGACGTGGTCCGCTTGCTGCCGCCCTTGAACATCTCCAGGGAGGAAATCCGGGAGCTGATTGACCGCCTGGAACGCTCCATGGTAAAATAAGGCCACACCCGAACCCGCTGGGGACCTGTGGCCAAACTGTTCAAGAAGGTCGTCCGGGCCTACGCCGCCGGCGAGATCATTTTCGAACAGGGTTCGGAAGTGGACGGCATCTATAGCGTCCAGACCGGCCGGGTTTCCGTGTACAAGACCAAACCCTCCCCCAACGGCCCCATCGATATCGAACTCGTCCAACTCGGCCCCGGCAGCATGTTCGGGGAGATGGGCATGCTGGATCAGGCCAAGCGTGATGCTTCCGTAAAGGCCATCGATTTCACGGAAGTCCTCATCATCACCAAGGACATGTTCGAAAACCAGATGGCCCTCCTGCCGCCCTGGATCGTCAACTTCATCAAGCTCCTCATCAGCCGCCTGCGCATCACCAACGACAAACTCGCCGTCGCCATCCAGATGTTAGAAGCCAATGGATTAAAGCTTTCCGACGAGAAGAGCAATGCTTCCGTTGCGCCGGGCAATGCTTCTGTCGCTCCGGGCAGCGCTTCGCCAGCCCCGCATGCAGACACATCCGCCTCTGCTGCGGCCGGTCAGCCTGCCACGGGATCCGCTCCGGTTGCCGCCGCCGCCCCTCCCGTTGGTCCCCGTCCCGGAGCCTCTGCCGCCTCGGATTCTGGCGCTCCCGGCAAACCGGTCGCCTGACCGATCCTCCCCTGAATTGTCTACATTTCAGGGTCGAAACTAGGCGTTCGGGTCAACCCCGGCCGCGACGAAAGGGTCCATGGCGAAGAAGAGCGAGAAGGTGGCCAAGAGCCAAAAGACGGCCGCGAAGAGTAAACCTAAGGTGGTATTGGCGTATTCCGGAGGTCTGGATACCTCCGTGATCATTCCCTGGTTGATCGAAAATTACGACGTGGAAGTCATCGCCTTCGCCGCGGATATCGGCCAGGGCAAGGTCGAGACGGATCCGCTCATCGAAAAAGCGCTCAAGACCGGAGCTTCCAAATGCTTCGTGTTGGATCTCAAGAAGGAGTTCCTGGAAGAATACGCCTGGCCGGTTCTCAAGGCCGGCGCGCGTTACGAAGGCCAGTACCTGCTGGGCACTTCCATGGCCCGTCCCCTTATTGCCAAGCACCAGGTGCTCATCGCCGAAAAGGAGGGTGCCTTCGCCGTATCCCACGGCGCCACCGGCAAGGGCAACGACCAGGTCCGCTTCGAGTTGACCTACATGGCCATGAATCCGCGCCTCAAGATCATCGCCCCCTGGAAAGATCCAAAGTGGAACATCCGTTCCCGTGAGGATGCCATCGAGTACGCCGAGGCCCGGAACATCCCATTGACCGTTTCAAAGAAGAAGATCTATTCGGAAGACGGCAACCTTTGGCATTTGTCCCACGAAGGCGGATCCCTGGAGCATCCCGAACAGGAGCACGGATGGGACATGCTAAAGCTGACCACGACTCCGGAAAAGGCTCCCAACACTCCCGCCTATGTGGAGATCGAATTCGCGAAAGGCATTCCCGTCGGCGTCGACGGCAAGCGCTTGGGTGCGGTAGCGCTCCTGGAAACCCTGAACACCTTGGGCGGCAAGCATGGCTGCGGTCTGGTGGACATGGTGGAAAACCGCTTGGTGGGCATGAAGTCCCGCGGCGTGTACGAAACCCCCGGCGGCTCGCTGTTGTATCGAGCCCATGAATTCCTGGAACAGCTTACCTTGGACCGGGACACCCTGCTGTACAAGCAGTCTATCGGACAGAAGTACGCCCAGATGGTGTATGACGGCCTTTGGTTCACCCCCCTGCGCCAATCCCTGGACGCCTTCATCGACAAGACCCAGGAAGTGGTGACGGGCAAGGTCACCCTCAAGCTCTACAAGGGCAATATGAGCCTGGCCAAGATGGATAGCCCGTTCTCCCTGTATGATCCCGGACTGGGCGGATTTTCGGACGTGGACACGTATAATCAGCAGGACGCCACCGGCTTCATCAAGTGCCTGGGACTCCCCATGAAAATGCGCGCCTTGCTCCTGGGCAAGAAGAGCAACGTGAAGATCTGATGAGGACGGGCGTTTGAGCGCGATGCAACCGGCCTTTCCTTCCGTGGGAGTGATCCTTCCCGCGGGCGGCAAAGGCCTCCGCGCCGGCAGCGCCGAACCCAAGCAGTTCCTGCCCTTGCTTCCCGGCAAACCCATGCTGGACTTTGCCGTGGAAGCCTTCAGCCGCCTCGATTTCGTGAAGTCCATCGCCTTGGTTCTACCCCGCGAGCGCATGGCGGCCTTCGCTGGCTTGGTGCTGGCCCATCCCAAGCTGAAATTGGTGGAAGGCGGCCCCGAGCGCTGGGTCTCGGTGCGCAACGGCTTCCAGGTCCTCGATCCCAAATTGCCCTATGTGCTGGTGCATGACGTGGCCCGCCCTTTCATCACCGAAGGGGTCATCCACCGCTGCATGGAAGCCCTGGCTCCAGATGCATGCGTCATCGCGGCGGTGCCCTCCCCGGATACGGTTAAGGAAGTCTCGGAAGGCCTGGTGACTCGGACCCTCGATCGGCGGGGCCTCGTCCTGGTACAGACTCCGCAAGTCTTTCCACGCGCCATTCTTGAAACCGTATACGCCCGGATCTGGAGCGGGGACATCCCCACCGACGAGGCCATGATGGCCGAACGCGCCGGCTGCCAAGTCCGCTGGGTGCTGGGGAACGACTCCAACCGTAAGATTACGGGCGCGACGGACCTGGCCTGGGCGCAATGGATCGCAAGTCGTCTCAACGCCGGGGAAACGCTCCCGGACGCTTAGTTCCGGAGGGGAGTCGCAATGTTCAAGGTCGGAATCGGACAGGACAGCCATCGTATCCAGGAACCCGCTGCGGGCAAGGCCTTGGTCCTTGGAGGCGTGGCTTTGAATGAATCTTATGCCCTGGAAGGGAACAGCGATTCCGACGTGGTGCTGCATGCCGTCACCAATGCCCTGTCCGGAATCACCGGTAAGCCCATCCTTGGGCCGGTGGCGGACGGGATGTGTAAGGCGGGCATCTCCGACAGCGCCGCCTACCTGCAAAAGGCCCTGGAGGATCTGGATGCCATGGGTTACCGTATCACCCATGTTTCCGTAACTCTGGAGTGCGGGCGCCCGAAAATTCTGCCCCTGCTGCCCGCCATGACCGCCCGGGTCGCGGAACTGCTTTCCCTGGGCCCGGAAGACGTGGGCATCACCGCCACTTCGGGGGAAGGTCTCACCGATTTCGGGAAGGGATTGGGTATCCAGGCCTTCGCCATCGCCACGGCCATGCGCGGCGACCTCGTTTCGGCTTCCTAGCCGCAGACGGCTTCGCGGTCTCCGCTCAGGCTTGGTGCATAAAGCGGAATTTCACGCCGCCCACGTCGATTTCGTCGCCGTCCTTGAGCCGGGCGGAATTGACTTCCTCTCCGTTCAGGATAATGTGCAAAAAACGCTTCACGAGCAGATTGATGACCCAAACCGTTCCCTTGCGATCGATGCTGGCGAATTGCTTGCCGATCATCAATCCGGGAATGTGGATGTCGTCGCTGCTGCTGTTCCCGAAGTAGGTCGTTTCCTTGACTAGGGGGATGGTTTTCCCCGAATCTATGACCTCCAGAAAAGGCTCCCGTCCCGTAAGGGAGGTAAGGGGCGCCGGAG
>JALYSE010000108.1 GCA_030854955.1 Fibrobacterota bacterium
CACTTCGGCGATTCTGGGGACCACCTGCGCCGTCAAGGGCAATATCCTGGCCGATCAGTCCATCTCCATGAATTCGGGAGCCACGCTCGACGGCCGGGCCTTGGCCTCCATCGCAGCCGTTACCCTTTCCACCTCGACCATCAATAGGCCCGCAATCCCCACGACCATCCTGAAGGGTCAGGCGCCAAGTGCGTTCAACCTCCGTCAATTCCGCATGGATCCATCCAATCCGGCCTTGGACATTGAGTTCATGGTTCCGTCGTATGGCAGAGCGGTTTTGAAGATTCTGAATTCCGCGGGTCGGGTGGTCGCGACGCCGTTCAATGGTACGGTCCAGGCCGGCCAGGCCAACCGGGTCCGAGTTGCGAAGGACGGCATGCCCGCGGGGCTTTTCTTTTCGATGCTTGAATACGAAGGAGAGATCCGCCTGACCAAGGCGATGATGATCCCCTGAAGAGCGTCCCGGGGGCCGAGGCGGAACGGAATCGGTTCCCGCTCCAAAGCGCCCCCATCAGAGGGAACAGTACATCATGCGGCGGGCGGGCCCTTGGGATCCATCCAGAACACTTCCCACATGTGGTTATCGGGATCGTTAAAGCTGCGCCCGTACATGAAGCCGTGGTCGTAAGTTTCATTGGCCGGGGAGCCGCCCAGGGTCAATGCCTTATCGGCCAAGGCGTCGGCTTCAGCGCGGCTTTCCACGGCGAGGGCCAGAATGGCTTCGTTGCCTTTCAGGGGATCGGGAATCGGCCGCTTGGTGAAACCGGTGAAGAACGGTTCGGTGAGCAGCATGGCCTGCACGCTGGGGCTAATGATAAGGCAGCCGGCGTCCTTGTTGGTGAACTTGGGTTCGAACGAGAATCCCAACCCGGTCCAGAACGACGTGGTCTTCTCGAGGTCCTTGACGGGCAGGTTAACGAACAATCCGGTGACGGCCATGGTGGGCTCCTTTCGAGGGTGTGGAAAATATAGATCCGCGACTGCGGGGGGGCAATTGAACTTGATTTATTGGGCGGTTTACCCCTTAATGCTGCGGATAATGCAATTGCAGATTGCTTCCAAGTCTGCCGCTTCCTATATTTCTAACACTTAGAATGAGCACCATGTCCCTCTCTTTATCCACATTCAAGAAACAACCGCTGCTGCCGGTCATTTCGATCCTCACAGCCGTTTTGCTCTTTTCGGGGCAGACTCTCAATTGCTGCTGTCTCAATGAGTCCGTTTCGGACACCCTGACCCAGACTTTCCGCTCCATGGGACTAATCCGTGACCTTAAGCCCCAAGCCGCTTCGGAAGTCGAACCCAATAGTCATCCGAATAGTCATCCCAATTGCCATGGATATGGAAGTGAAGGGGAGCCCGCCTCTACCGTAGTCCCCACCCAACCCGTTGATCCTGGCCAGAATCAATTCGCATCCGAAGCCGCCTGCCTTTCCGAGCTTACCTTCACCGTCAATGCGCAGCCGTACAGTCCGCTTACCTTGAGTGATTTTCCTACTCAGGTTCACATCGGATTTATAGACGAATTCGCACAGCGTCTCGCCCAATTCGAAAGGCCCCGGCCCCAGAACAAAAGCAGCCCCCCTATTTATCTCCTCACGCTCCGTATCCTCGTTTAAAATCTCCTCGGAAGCCGCAATGCAGCTTCCATGAATCGGCCCTTGGCGGACGCTTTTGCTTCACGCTTCTTCCAGCCGATTTTTCCGTTTGTAATCCAAATAGTGTCTTTCGGGTTCATCCACGAGGAGTTTCTTCATGCTCACACCCTGGCGAATTTGGCATGCGGCCTTGTTACTATTCGCCTCAACGGTAGGCTTTTCCCAGGGGCTTACTCTGGATTCCCTGGTTCGGATGGGCATTCGGAGCAATCCGGAGTTGCTGGTGTCCCTGGAGGAGAATGAGGAAATCGCGAGCGACACCTTGTTCGCTACGATACCAAAAAATCCCCACCTGGAAGTGGATGCGGGTTACAACCTGTCCCGGCCGGACCGGCCCAAAGCCGGAGCTAGGATTTCCAGAGAATTCCAAGTAGGTGTGCGTAACGGCCAGTACAAGGTTTCCAAAGCCAGGGTGGATGCGAATCATGAGTGGCAGAAATCGAGAGAGCTGGAAATCGAACTGGAAATCCGGTCCGCCTATTTCACTTGGCAAATCCTGAACAGGAAGGCCTCGCTCCAAAAGGAAGTACAGAAGCGCTGGGTGGGGCTTTCCCGCATCGCTGCGGCCAAGGTCAAGGAAGGACGCTTATCTCAAGTGGAAGAGGCGCAGGCCCGGCTCAACCTGGCCAAGGCCCGGCAAAAAGAGTCTGAACTCGGCACGGAAATGGAATCCCTCGAAAAGAGATTGGCCTATCTCACGGGACAGAATTCGCTCTTGGACACCTTGGCATCCGTCTTCATCGACTCTTTCCCCAGTGTCCCCTCATTGGACAGCCTCATGGGTTTAGCCGTCAAGGAGAGCCGGTCCCTGAAAGCGCTCGATAAAGAAGTGGTTGCCCAGGGGATGCAGGCCGGGCTTGAGAAGGCTTTGCGTAATCCAGCCCTCACCCTGTCCTTGGGCTATGAAAGAGAGATGGAAGGGGATAATGTCCTAGGGGCAGGATTCGAACTTCCACTCCCCCTGTTCAACCGCAACCAAGCAGGCATAGCCAGAGCGCAGTCCTCCCTAAAGCTCGCCGAAAGGCGGAGACGCACGGCCGAAATGAAGCTTAAGACTGAACTCTCGGAAATCCATGGGCGGCTTACGGACCTGGCCACTCGATACCGCAATCACCACGAGGAGATCAGCGTGCTCAGTCTCAAGCAGCTCGAATTGTCCGAAAAAGGATTTCTCCAAGGGATGTTGGGGGTTTTCGAACTGTCCCGGGTCCAGGAAGAATTCCTTTCCCTGGAAGGGGAAGCGCTGAACATCCTGGATGAAAATTACCGCCAATGGAACCGGCTGAGCCAAGCCGTGGGAGCAACGTTATGGTAAACAAGCAGCGCCTTCAAATCGTTATCCTGAGCGGCATGGTCGCCATGACCTTGGTGCGGGCCCATGAAGGCCATGTTCACGGAGACGCACCGCCCCAGGAAACCGCCCAGAGCGGACCCGTCACGCTCTCCGCGGGAGCGAAGCAGAATCTGGAAATCCAGACCGCGGAAGCCACCATTCAGGCCATCGAGAAAACCATCAAGGCTCCCGGCACCGCCCAAGCCATCCCCGGAACGCGGGAGAATGTCTCCAGCAAGATTTCCGGGAAGGTGGCCGAACTGCGGGCTTCCTTGGGGCAGTTCAAAAAGAAAGGCGAGACCTTGCTTATCGTGGAAGCTCGGCAGCTTTCTGAGACTCCGATCCGCGTTACCGTCGTCGCCCCACGCAGCGGAAAGGTCGTCAAGCTGAACGTGATCAAGGGTGACGCCGTTGAACCCGGCACATCGATGCTGGAATTGGCCGACTATGGCGAAGTCTATGCGGTCGCCAGGGTGTATGAAAGCCAGATCGGGAAGATTACCAAGGGAATGCAAGCCAGGGTCTATTCCCCTGTCCTCAAGAACTTGGAGATGCCGAGCAAGGTGGAAATCATCGGGTCCGAGGTTAATCCCCAAAGTCGAACCGTGGATGTTTGGGTGCGAGTCAAGAATCCCGAGGAACGTCTCAAGATCAACATGACCGTGAATGTGTTCTTTCTGGCAGACCGGGAGGCCGAGGCCATCACCGTGCCCCGGTCGGCGGTGCTTGGGACCGGCGGCGAGCGCTTCGTCTTCGTGGAAGAGGGCAACAATTACGTCCGCACGACGGTGGTTACGGGCGTGGAGAACGACAAGTGGATCGAAATCGTGGAGGGCTTGGCGCCCGGGGACGTGGTCGTGACCCAGGGAAACTACCAGTTGCAATTCGCCAAGCCGGCATTGCCGGCCCCGACTCCGTCGACCCCGGCCTCGCAGGCTCCTAAGTCGATTGAAAAGCCGACCGGCAAAGCCGCAGCCAAGTAAAGGAATCCATGCTTAACGCGATCATCCTTTTCTCCCTGCGCAACCGCCTTTTGGTGGTCGCGCTTTCGGCCTTGCTGCTGGTCTATGGAACCTATGTTCTCACCAAGCTGCCGGTCGATGTTTTCCCGGACCTGAATCGTCCCACGGTCACCATCCAGGCCGAAGCCGCTGGTCTTTCCCCAGAAGAGATCGAGGCGCTTGTCGTCTATCCCATGGAGACGGCATTGAACGGGGCCACCGGCGTGGAGCGGGTCCGCTCGGTTTCGGCCCCCGGCCTTGGCCTGGTCTTCGTGGAGTTCGGGTGGAATACCGACATCTATATCGACCGGCAAATCGTCGCCGAAAAGCTCCAAGGGATCCGGGAGGCCCTGCCCGACGGCGTGAACCCGACGCTCGGCCCCATCTCCTCCATCATGGGCGAGATCATGCTGGTCAGCGTCAGCGGGGACTCCCTTTCGCCCATGGAGCTTCGGACCCTGGCCGACTGGACCATCAAACCCCGGCTCTTGAGCATCCCGGGCGTGTCCCAGGTCATCGCCATCGGCGGCGATCTCAAGCAATACCACGTCCTCGTGAATCCCGACAAGCTGCGGCAGAATGGAGTGACCCTCCACGAAGTGGAATCGGCGGTCAAGGAAACCAATACCAGCTCGTCCGGAGGGTTCCTGATTCAGGACTATACCGAATCGGTGGTGCGTAACCTGGGTCGCTTGCAATCCCTGGATGATCTCAAATCCACCGTGGTCGCATTTCGCGACGGGCAGTCCATCACCTTGGATCAAGTGGCGGATATCGGCTATGGGACCCCGCAAAAACGGGGAACGGCCGGAACCAATGCCAAACCGGCCGTCATCCTAACCATCAAGAAGCAGCCGGGCGCCAGCACCATAGAGTTGACCGGGAAGATCGACCTTGCCCTCGCGGAGCTGCAAAAGGGATTGCCGAAAGGCGTGACGGTCAATCCCAGGCTATTCCGGCAATCCGTTTTCATCGAGACCGCGATCGAAAATGTCGAGCATGCCCTGCGGGACGGAAGCATCCTCGTCATCGTGGTGCTTTTCCTTTTCCTGCTTAATTTCAGGACGACGTTCATCACCTTGACGGCCATCCCCTTGTCCATCCTCATCACCGCCCTGGTCTTTCGTTTCTTCGATATTTCCATCAATACCATGACCCTCGGCGGCCTGGCCGTGGCCATCGGGGAACTCGTGGACGATGCCATCGTGGACGTGGAGAACGTGTTCCGTAGGCTCAAGGAAAACCGGCATAAAGCGAATCCGGAACCGTACTTGCATGTCATCTACAAGGCCTCATCCGAAGTCAGGAATTCCATCGTCTTCGCGACCTTGATTGTCGTCCTTGTCTTCATCCCCCTCTTTTCCCTAGGTGGGATCGAAGGCCGGATTTTCGCGCCTCTGGGAATCGCCTATATCATCTCCATCCTGGCCTCCCTGGTGGTTTCCCTGACCGTGACTCCCGCCTTATGCGCCTATCTTCTTCCCAAGGCCCGGTTTCTCCAGAAGGAAGCGGATAGCGCCCTCGTCCGCTTCATGAAGAAGTGGAATCGAAAAATCCTCCTAGAGCCCACCCTGGGGCGGCCATGGTTGGCCTTGGGCTTGGCCTTCCTGCTCCTGGTGGCAGCCCTCGCATCCTTCCCCTTTCTGGGCAAGGAGTTCCTTCCCCCTTTCAATGAAGGAACGGCAACCATCAACATCCTCTCTCCCCCGGGAACCTCGCTGGCCGAGTCCGACCGCATCGGCACCATCGGGGAAAAGCTTGTCCTCAAGGTGCCGGAGGTGGTATCCACCGGGCGCCGCACCGGGCGCGCCGAGGAGGATGATCATGCCGAAGGGGTCCACTACAGCGAAATCGACGTGGACCTGAAACCTTCGAACAGGGACCGGGAGGAAATCCTGGCCGACATCCGGAATAACCTGGCGCAGATTCCCGGCGTTGCCGTGAGCATAGGGCAGCCCATTTCCCATCGCATCGATCACCTCCTCTCCGGAATCCGAGCCCAGGTGGCCGTGAAGGTGTATGGAGATGACTTGTTACTCCTCCGGGAAAAGGCCGCACAGATCGAGAAAGAACTGGAAGGAATTCCCGGGGTAGTGGACCTGTCGGTTGAGAAGCAGGTGCTGGTTCCGCAGGTGGAGGTTCTACTCAATCGGGAAGAATTGAAGCGATTCGGGCTCAAGACCGGGGAAGTCACCGAGCTGATCCAAACCGCGCTCAGCGGCGAAAAGGTCTCGGAAGTGCTGGAGGATCAAAAGCGGTTTGCCCTCGTAGTGCTCCTGAATGAGGAAAGCCGCGCCAACCTGGAGAGCATCGGCGAATTGCTGATCGATGTTCCCGGTGGAGAGCAAATTCCGCTCAATATGGTGGCAACCGTCCAGCCGTCCATGGGGCCCAATCAAATCCTGCGGGAGAACGTGCGGAGGCGCATCGTGATCCAATGCAATACCAGCGGCCGGGATCTGGGCTCGGTTGTCCAGGACATCCAGAAAACAATCCATGAAAAAGTCGAGCTCCCTTCCGGTTATTTCATCGAATACGGGGGGCAGTTCGAAAGCCAGCAGCAGGCTTCGAGGAAGATCGGCTTTCTCAGTATCTTTTCATTGATTGGCATGGCCCTGGCGCTTTATATGCATTTTCGATCGGTCAACCTGGTTGGTCTTATCCTGCTCAATATCCCCTTCGCCCTCATCGGAGCCGTCCTGGCCATCTGGCTCACCACCAAAACGTTCTCCATCGGATCCCTGGTCGGATTCGTCACCCTTTGCGGTATCTCTTCCCGGAACGGCATCATGATGATATCCCACTACCTTCACCTTTTAAGGGAGGAAGGCGAGACCTGGAGCCGGGAAATGGTCATCCGAGGCGCCTTGGAGCGCCTAGTTCCCGTGCTGATGACGGCCCTGACGGCGGCCTTGGCGCTGGTGCCATTGATGTGGAGCCCGGGAGAGCCCGGAAAAGAAATCCTTTACCCGGTGGCTGTGGTCATTTTCGGGGGACTCGTAAGCTCCACCCTGATGAACATGGCGCTCATGCCCACCTTGTTCTGGAACTTCAGCCGGAAGTCGGTTAATCGCCTTCTGGAAAAAGGCCAAGACGATTCCGACGGAAAATAAAAAAGGAGAATATCATGATGAATTCCAAGTTGACACTGTCTACGATCTTTGCAGGCGCTATACTGCTTGGGCCTGCCGGGCTGAGTGCCGGCGAAGGCCATGGGCATGGCCATTCGGACAAGGCCGATCATGCCGCTGGGTCCGCCCAAACCGGCGCGGTCCTAAGTTCGCACGACGGCATGACCGCCCTCTATCAGCATCTCGGGGAAATGGAAACTGCCTTGGCGGCAGGGAAATTGGAGGTCATCCACGACCACTCCGAAACCTTGGGTGCCACGGTCAAGGATTTGGACAAGGACACGACGCTCACCGCAGCCAAGAAAAAGCGGGTGCAGGGGTACGTCAAGAACGTCCTCAAGCTCGCCGACAAGCTTCATCATGCCGCGGACGGCAAAAAAATGGACCAGGCCAAGAAGGAATTGGTAAAGCTTCAGGCCCAGGTCGATTTGCTGGACAAGCAATTCGCCCACTCCCATAAACCGGAAGCGGCCGGAAAAGTCAAGGACGGCGAGGCTGCCCATCACCACAAAAAGTAGTGAGAAAGGAAGAAACGGAATCATGAAAGCAAAGTCCAAGATTGAAATGACTTCGCAGGCAAAGAAATTCGGGTTCTCGGCTCTGGCTGCCGGGGCCGTTTTCCAACTGTTCACGGGATGCGCCATGGAACATGAATCCATGGAAAACCCATCCAGCGTACCGATAGCCGCTATCGATTTTCCGGCTCTATTCGTGGTCAACGGCGGTTCCAACAGCCTGACGGTCGTCAACGCTTCCACGAACGAAGTCGCCGGGACCATCTCACTCAAGAACGCGACCTATCCCCATCACGCCTACCTGAATCCGGATGGGTCACGGCTGTCCCTGGCCGTACCCGGGATGGACTTGAGCGGCGGTCATGGCGGGACAATGGCAGACCACAAAATGGGAGGGTCGGTGCTTCTCCTGGAAACGACCACGGGCCAAACCAAGGCGGCCAGGATGTTCGATAGCCCCAACCACAATGCCGCCTTTTCTCCGGACGGCAAGGAGATCTGGACCTCCCAGATGGCCTCTCCGGGAAAGGTGCTTGTGCTCGACGCGGGAACGCTTGCCACCCGGAAAACCATCGAGGTGGGCAACATGCCTGCCGAGGTCACGTTCACCCGGAGCGGAAAATACGCCTTCGTCGCAAATGGCCAATCGAATAGTGTGACCGTGATCGATGCGGCCAGCGGGACCGTGGCCAAGACCATTCCTGTCGGCACCAACCCGGTGGGAGCCTGGCCGGGAAATGACTCCATCATGTATGTCGATAACGAGGATGCGAAAACCATCACCGCGATCCATGAAGGGACGCTGGAAGCGGTCCGCACCTATGACCTGGGATTCACCCCGGGAATGGCCGCCACCTCCCCTAACGGGGAACTCTGGGTCACCGACGCGCAAAATGGGAAAGTCGTGTTCTATCCCCCAGGCTCCGCAACCCTATCCGGAAACCTGGCGACCGGTGCCGGGGCCCATGGAATTGTTTTCGGCAAGGATGGAACGACGGCGTATGTTTCGAACCAGGGAGCTGGTACGGTGAGCATCATCGACGTTGCGGGAAAGTCGGTCAAAAAGATATTGAGGGTGGGTGACAAGCCGAACGGCATGGCAATCCGATAAAGCAAGTCCGCCAACCTCGCCTAAAAATGCAAAAAGAAAAGGAGACCCCATGAGACGCATACTGGCGGCAATTGCCGGATCAGCCCTGCTATTTTCCGCGTGCAAGGATAAAGCCTCGGCCGCACCGGATGGCAAACAGAAAGCAGCCAGCCTGTCCATTCCGGAACCGGTATTGTCGGTGCCGGATACCTTCAAAGCCGCCTTGGGAAAGGTCCTGGAAGGCTACAGCCAGATCCAGGGCGCTTTGGCGCAGGACGATTTCGCCAAAGCGAAAGAAGCCTTTTCATCCATGCATGCCGTGCTTCATATGATGCCGAAGGATGGATTGGAGCCTGCCGCCAAAGCCTATTGGGACTCGACGGATACGCGAATCATGAGTATTCTCCACCCCATGGCATCGGCTGAAACGCTTGAGGCGACCCGGACGTATTTCATGGACTTTACCTTGGTTTTGGTGGATGTGATTGAAAAGCTCGGAGTGGGCGGAGAAGGTCCGGTTTATCAATTCCGTTGTCCCATGGCGCGGGAAAATAAAGGGGCTGATTGGCTGCAAGGGGATTCCATTCTGGCGAATCCCTATTACGGCAAATCCATGCCCAAATGCGGGGAGTTCATTCGGAAGTTGAAAAGCTAGTGGGAAAGCGACTCTCGGTCATGGATTGCAATAACTTCTGGAGCCCTTCCGGGGGAGGAGTCCGGCGCTATCACCTGGAAAAGTTGGCCCGATTCAGGGCCTGGGACGATGTCCATTATGTATTCGTCATGCCTGACGACCATCGTCGATCGGAAGTCCTCGAGGAATCTTGCATCATAGAGCATGTCCCAGGGGTGAAATTTCCCGGGAACTGGGAATACCGGTTCATATTGGATTGGAAAGCCCTGCGCGAAGTGATCACCAAGCACCGGCCGGACGTAATCGAAATCGGCTCGCCATACATCATGCCTTGGATGATCGGAAAGGCACTGGCCGGCCTGCCCTTCAAGCCCCACGTTTGCGGATTCTGGCACGCTGATTTTCCCGTGACCTATGTCGGACGCTTTTTCCTTAAATTCGGAAAGCCAATCGGCGCCTTAGCCGAATCCCTGGCTTGGTGGTACGCGCGACTTCATTACAACAAAATGGATTCGACCTTCGTCGCCAGCCGTTTCATCCTGGATCGCATGCAGACCCGCGGAATTCGCAACCTCAGGTTTGTTCCCCTGGGCGTGGACACCGACACATTCCAACCGTTACGAAGGGACGAAAGTCTGGTTGCCGAATTGAAGGCCGGTCTCCCTGAAAGGCTGACCCTTTTCTTTGGTCATCGGTTCTGCGAAGAGAAAGGGCTGAGGACGCTGCTTCTTGCCTATCCCGACATTTGCCGCCGGCTTGGTCATGACCCCGCCCTGGTTTTTGCAGGGACTGGTCCGGATCTCCCTCTTGTAAAGCGTGCGGCGGAAGACTACCCCCATATCCGCTATGTGGGATTTATCCGGGAACCCCTCGAAATGGCGAAATGGTATGCTTCATGCGATTTTGGACTGATGTTGAGCGGCTGGGAAACCTTCGGCCTTTCGATTCTCGAGTCCATGGCCTCCGGACAACTGGTGATCGGAGCGGATCAAGGGGCCGCCCGGGAACATATCGAGGTTTCGGGAGCAGGGTTAACCTCCCGCGTGGGCGATGGGCGCTCTTTGGCGGACTCGATCGAAAAGCTCTATCGGACGGACGACAGGGAAGCAAGGCGCCGGATGGGTTGTAATTATGCCGGACGGCTCACCTGGGAGGCATGCTTCCGGAAGGAACTCGAACTCTACCGCGCGATGGCGGCAGAAGGATTGGATTGATGGCAATACCTAACCGTTTGATTTTCATCTGGTTCGGCCGGGAATTCCCGTATGGGAACATTCTCGCCCTCCGTTCCGCCCAAAAACAATGTCGACCCGACGAAATCCTCCTTGTCGTTGATCACCCGAACGAAGTCTTGGGCTGCCTGGGATCGCTCGCGGAATGGCCGGAAATGAAAATAGTCCGGGCCTCCCCGGATTGGTTCGAAGATTTGCCACCGGGAGGAACCTTGGCTTCGGAGGTGTTCGAAAAGTCCAGTCACGCTCCCACCAAGTCGAACCTGCTCAGATTGGCGGTTCTTTACCACTCCGGGGGCGTTTACCTGGATTTTGATACCATCACAGTCCGGGATCTTTCACCTCTGAGACAAGGCGAGGGCTTTTTCGGACTGGAGCGGGTGGTCTTTCCTTTTTCCTTCCTTGCCCGCAAGAACCCGTTAAAATGGATATCGGCGGGCCTTCTCCTGCTATTGCGGGAACTCTGCGCTCGGCTTCCGGGAGGGTGGAAAATATTCAGGCGAATGGAAGGGATGTACCCGTTGGCGGCCAACAATGCCATCTTCGGCTTTGAACCTAGACATCCGTTTCTTGCCAGGTGTTTTCTGAACCTGACGGCTGTTCCGCGGGCCCAACTGTACCGGCGCTTCCGACTGGGAACCCACCTGCTCCAAGAAGTTTCCCAAAACCAGTCTGGGCAGACAATTTCGGCGCATCCCCCCTCGGCCTTCTTCCCATTGGGACCTGAAATATCGAATCATTGGTTCCTCCCAGGCACGGCCAAGAGCCTTCCCAAAATGATTTCCGATCAGACTTTCATAGTCCATTGGTATAACTCGGTGGAATCTCGATTCCTCAAGGAACCTTTGACGCGGGACTGGCTCAGCAAGCATGAGGATAGCGCCATTGCCGAGTTGGTCAGGAGGTTTTGCTGAAATGAAACGGACGGGAAAACCGGTAAATCCGAGATTCAGGACTTGGAAAATGGTGGAGCTTAGGAGAGTCGAACTCCTGACCTCTTCATTGCGAACGAAGCGCTCTACCAACTGAGCTAAAGCCCCATAAGGGAAGTGGGGAGAAAATGGAAAAATCCTTTGAATTTTCCAAGTGGGGGGCCTCATCATCCTCCGGCCCCGCCATTCTTCCTATATTATCCTCCAAACCAGGGGAGGCCGAAGGCCTGAGAGCCCGGATTTCGCAACGCAAGCTCGCCTTTCCGCTTCGGAACCCGAGGCCTTCGCGAGGCGAAGGCCGGAAACCCTAGCACCTGATCCGGATAATGCCGGCGTAGGAAGGTTTTCCCGGGTGCTCTCTGCGTTTTGCCGAACTTGAGACCGAAGGGGAGCCTCCCATGATTCATAATCCCGCGTTGACGGCCAAAGACCAAAAGAACATCGTCACGGACAACGCCATCACCCGGGAGCCCTTCCCTAATTCGACCAAGATCCACCGTCCCGGAACCCTCCATCCTTCCGTCCAGGTGGCCATGCGCGAGATCGCCCTCAACAACACCCGCTCCCATTTCGACAAGAGCCTGGACCGGCCCAACGCCCCCGTCGTCGTCTACGACACCTCGGGTCCTTATACCGATCCCAAGGCCGAGATCGACGTCCGCAAGGGACTCGCGCCCTTGCGCGAAAAATGGATTCTTGAACGCGGGGACGTGGAAACCCTTCCCGACCAGAGCTCGGAATACGGCCGTCGCCGCGCCGCCGATCCCGCCCTTGAGTCCCTGCGCTTCGCCAATACCCGCAAGCCCTTAAGGGCCAAGGCCGGCAAGACGGTGACCCAGTTCGAATACGCCCGCAAGGGCATCATCACCCCGGAAATGGAATACATCGCCATCCGCGAAAACCTCCAGGCCGAAGCGCGCGATGAATCTTTGCTCCGCCAGCATCCCGGCGATCACCGCGGCGCCGCCATCCCGAAAATCATCACCCCCGAATTCGTCCGGTCCGAGGTCGCCCGCGGCCGAGCCATCATCCCCTGTAACATCAACCATCCGGAACTTGAGCCCATGATCATCGGGCGCAACTTCCTTGTAAAGATCAACGCCAACATCGGCAACTCGGCCATCGCCTCCTCCATCGAAGAGGAAGTCGAGAAGATGGTCTGGTCCGTCCGCTGGGGCGCCGACACCGTGATGGATCTGTCCACCGGCAAGAACATCCACGAGACGCGGGAGTGGATCCTGCGCAATTCTCCGGTGCCCATCGGCACGGTCCCCATCTACCAGGCCCTGGAAAAGGTGAACGGCAAGGCCGAAGACCTGACCTGGGAGCTTTTCCGGGATACCCTCATCGAACAGGCCGAGCAAGGCGTCGACTATTTCACCATCCATGCGGGCGTTTTGCTCCGCTACGTGCCCATGACCGCCAAACGCATGACCGGCATCGTGTCCCGTGGCGGCAGCATCATGGCCAAATGGTGCCTGGCCCACCACAAGGAGAACTTTCTCTACACGCATTGGCGCGACATCTGCGAAATCATGCAGGCCTACGACGTGTCTTTCTCCATCGGGGACGGTCTCCGTCCCGGATCCATCTACGATGCCAACGACGAGGCCCAGTTCGCCGAGCTCAAGACCCAAGGCGAACTGACGGAAATCGCGTGGGATATGGGCGTACAGGTCATGAACGAAGGCCCGGGCCACGTGCCCATGCACATGATCGAAGAAAACATGAAGAAGCAGATCGAATGGTGCCATGAGGCGCCGTTCTACACCCTCGGACCCCTTACCACGGACATCGCCCCGGGTTACGATCACATCACGAGCGGCATCGGCGCCGCCATGATCGGCTGGTACGGATGCGCCATGCTCTGCTACGTAACTCCTAAGGAACATCTGGGACTTCCCAACCGGGAAGACGTCAAGGTCGGCGTGATCACCTATAAGCTCGCGGCCCATGCCGCCGATCTGGCCAAGGGACATCCCGCGGCCCAGTACCGGGACAATGCCCTGTCTCGTGCCCGGTTCGAGTTCCGCTGGCACGATCAATTCAATCTCTCCCTGGATCCGGACACCGCGCGCAGCTTCCACGACGAGACCCTGCCCGCCGAAGGCGCCAAGCTGGCGCATTTCTGCTCCATGTGCGGCCCCAACTTCTGCTCCATGAAGATCACGGACGACGTGCGCGCCTATGCGGAGAAGCAGGGCGTGGAAGAAGCCGAGGCGCTAGCCAAGGGGATGGCGGAGAAGGCGAAGGAGTTCGTGGAAGCCGGGTCCGAGATTTACAGGGAAGAGTGAGTACGGGCGCGCTGGCGGGCGTCTGAGTTCTGAAGTCGGGCTCAGCCTTTTTCAAGATCATAAAGGACGATCGGCGAATCCTTCGGGATGAAAATCCCCCCGCCCGCGCTGCGGAAATGGCGGCCCAGCAGTTGCCGGTACCAGGTCTTATCGCGCAGGTGGATGTTCCCGTCCGTAAACTTTTTGTTGCAATGGGTTTCCCAATCCCCCTTGGTGATGATTTCCAGATAAACTGCGCCGCGGCATAGGCGCGCTAGGTTCTCGACCGCCGCGCGGGCCTCCGCATCCCCCAAGTACTGGAAGACACTCTGGCAGAGGACTAGGTCGTATCGTCCCCGTCCGCGGAATTCCGCCGCCGAGCTCCGCGTCCATCCGAACTTTTCGCACAGGTATGGGCTGATTTCCACTCCAGTAAATGTCGCGCGGGGATGATGCTCCGCCAGTTGGCGCCGCCATTGACCCAGGCCGCAACCCAAGTCGACCACCCGGCCCACTGGAATGCCCAGGTGTTCCAGGTAGCCGAATACGAAACCGGCCAACCGGGCGTTGGCCGCGGCCGTGCGCACCCGTGTCTGGGGATTCCGGTAGAAACGGCGGTAATAGGCTTCATTAAAGGCTTGAATGGGGCGGGAAGGACCCGAGCGTCCAGGGCTCAGTTTTTTTTCGGTCGGCATGGACGGGTAAGATAGATTCTCGGGCGTGGACAAGCGTTGTTTGGGGAGTTATGCCCAAACCATTCTATTTTACCCTTGCCAGACCGGATAAATTAAAGTACTTTTAAGACCAGAGGTCAAACTGCCATACCCTATTGGGTATCCGCGTTGCCTCTGCCTAGGACGATGGTATTATCCAATCCACCAGTTGACGTCTCGAAAGTGAGTCTCCGAGGACCCTTGATAATTCCTTGTTCCGTTCACCCTAACCATCTTAATTGTATCCAAGGAGACATATGAATATTTACGTTGGAAACCTTGCTTTCAGCGTAACCCAGGACGAACTTTCCGAAGCTTTCGGAGCGTTTGGCCGGGTCACTTCCACCAAGATCATCGTGGACCGGGAAACCGGCAATCCGCGCGGGTTTGCATTCGTCGAAATGGCCGACCAGGGCGAAGCCCTCAAAGCCATCCAGGGCATGAACGGCGTCCAGATTCAGGGTCGTCCGATTTCCGTGAATGAAGCTCGTCCCCGCACCCCCGGTGGTGGCGGCGGCGGCGGCGGCGGCGGCGGCTTCGGCGGCGGCGGCGGTGGCGGTGGCGGTCCTCGTGGTGG
>JALYSE010000310.1 GCA_030854955.1 Fibrobacterota bacterium
GTGGTTGCCTATTGTAGCGTAGATAAACGTGCCGTGTTTAGTTGCCATATCCCGTGCTCCGGTTCCAATAAAGCCGAAACGGCTATCGCCCCATTGAGCAAAGACCGTCAGGGTTAGGCTGAGGATTAGGGTTGCTATTCGGATCATGGGGCTGTACTCCAAATATGAAGGTAAAAGGGCGTTCTGTAAAGTAGTTATTATAATTCTGGAAAGAATGATCTTCGTCACCTGACCAAAATGAACCGATGCTGGAGTATGCAGGTTAAGCGCCGACCTCATCTGCGGCAATGCGCTCCGATCTGGATCCAATGACCGGAACGGTGGATCTTTTGGCCGGAATCCGCACATGGGAGGGAATGTAAAGCCTTTGGCGGACTTCGCCCGTGAAGGCGGTCACAGCTTACGCCGCAAGCAGCCGCTTCCGAACCGCGGGGACATCCCGGAGTAGTTCAGCTAGAATCAGCATCGGCTCGGGAATTTCACGGGCTCCAATTTCCCAGCTTTGCACAGTCCTAATGCTCACCTTTAGGGCCTTTGCCATTTCTCCCTGAGTCATCCCGCGCCCCTTGCGGATATCATAGAACGCTTGACGCCGTGGCAATAATTCCCCTGCATGACTGGCAGCCTTCCGGATTTCCGTCCGCTCTTTCTTCGATTGCTTTACATCGGCAAATTTGCCCGCCGCTAAATCGGCCTGTAAGGACTTCTCCCAAGGGGTCAACTTGTAATCCAATTTTTCCTTTTTCATGGGTACCTCATTATGGTTAAAAGGTGAATCCGAATCCCCTGCTTGGAAAAGGGAACAGCCCAAAGCCTTCCACGGAGCCTTACGATATACCAGTTTTGCCGGGTATGGTTTCCGCTCGAACTTTTGATGGTGCGAAAGGCTCCTTTTTCTAAGCAGTCTTTCACCTCCTCGAAAGATACGCCGCGCTCCTCTTTGAGCTTGGTGTTCTTGCCGAGGTTCCAGGTGAATTCCATGTATCTAATGTACTACAATGTAGCATATTATACAAGTGCAATCAGTGGCAATCTATGGTGAAATAGGGCCTTTTGAGGCTATAGACGGGGACTCTGGGTTTGGCGGGCTTCGCCCTTGAAGGCGGTCACAGGGCGTTTCACGGCCTAGAATATCAAGTAAATATTATTACTACAATAGTTGCCAAAACGGAAAATCCGAAAATAAAGCGGATAGTATTGGTAAGCCGATCAATGGATTCGGATACCTTCTGGCTTGAACGATTCTTAATCTCCGTGGTTATTCGGGTTGTATCTTCACCAGTAATTTGAACGGTAGTTTCATCGTCGATGATGTATTGGGGACGAACCTCTTCATAGGATTGGTCGCTGAGGCTGCGGTATTTTCCGGCGTGTGCCTGTTCCGCCAAAAACATCCAGAAGGCCATAACAAAGACGAATCGAAGCATAGTTATCCCTTTGATGATTCCCAGTATAGTGCGTAAATCGGCACTAACCGGCACCTGAAAACGGCTGAAACCGGCACCCCGTTTCGGACGAATCCGGCACCCTGTTTCGGTTCAAACCGGCACCCCATTTCGGCCCAAACCGGCGGTTTTTCCCCGGGGTCCGAAATGGGGTGCCGGAATGGCCGATCCCCCCCCCTCAAGCGTGCCGACTCCTCTCAACATAAACGACCTTGTCCCTTCCCTTCCACTTTGGCGGGGCCAAGGGAGAAGCAATGAGAAAGAGGAAATCCATGCGAAGAATCAAAGAGGCCCTGCACTTGTCCTTGGACAAAGGGCTCAATCAATCCCAAGTGGCCGGCGCACTCGCCCTCGCCCGTTCCACCGTGCAGGATTACCTGCACCGGGCCGACTCAGTGGGTCTGACCCAAGAAATGCTTGCCACGCTTTCCGAGGACGACCTTGGGAAAATGCTGTTCCGTCGAGAGCAAGCGCCCACGCTCAGGCCGGAACCAGACTGCCAATACATCCACGTCGAACTTCGGAAAATAGGAGTAACACTCCAGTTACTCTGGGAGGAATACAAGAAGGATAACGCGGACGGCTATGGCTACACGCAGTACTGCGAACGTTACCGCGTCTTTGTCCGGAAGCTCACCGTCAGCATGCGCCAGAGTCACAAGGCCGGCGAGAAGGCCTACGTGGACTACTCCGGGAAAAAGCCGAGCCTGGTGAATCGGGAGACCGGTGAGGTGAAGCCGGTGGAGATTTTCGTGATGGTCTTTGGTGCCAGTAACTACACCTACGCCGAAGCCCAGGAAAGCCAGGCTTTGCCAAACTGGCTCGGCGGCCATGCGCGCGCCTTCGCCGCCTTCGAGTGCGTTCCCCATCACATCGTCCCCGACTGCCTGAAGGACGCGGTCATCAAATCGCATCTCTACGACCCGGATCTCAACGAAACCTACGTGGAGATGTGCCGCCATTACGGCTGTGCGCCGTTGCCGGCCAGGCCGCTCCATCCCAAGGATAAGGCGAAGGTGGAAGTCGGCGTGCAGGTGGTGCAGCGGTGGATCCTGGCTCGGCTCCGAAACCGCATCTTCCATACCCTGGACGCGATCAACGCAGCCATCTTCGAATTGACCGTGGACCTCAATAACCGTCTGATGCGCCACCTTGGGAAAACGCGGTTAGAGTTGTTCCAGACTTTGGATAAACCCAGTGCGCTTCCTCTACCCGAAGAGCCTTTCCGGTTCTATGCCTGGCTTACTTGCAAGGTGGGAATCGACTACTGCATCCAAGTGGACAAGCACTACTACAGCGTCCCGTATATTCACACAGGTGATCAAGTAGGGGTCCGGCTGTATGAGAAATCCGTGGAGATCTTCCTGCGCGGAGAGCGGATAGCCATGCATATCCGAAGCCGGAAGTCCTTCGCCCACACCATCCTGCCGGAGCATATGCCGGAGCGGCACAAGAAGCATCTGGCGTGGACGCCGCACCGGCTTCTCACCTATGCGGAGAAGACGGGGCCGAACACGGCGGCGGTGGTCAAGGCCATCCTTGCCGGCAAGCCGTACGTGGAAATGGGGTACCGTCCCGCCTTGGGCGTGATGCGCTTGGCCGAGAGCTACGGGGCGGAAAAGATGGAGCGGGTTTGTGCCTATGCGCTTCCACGCCGCCTTTTCCGGGTGGCGCAGCTCTCGCAGCTGCTCAAGATGGAAACAGGGTCGCCCCGTCCGGGTCAGCCAACCCTGTTCGAGAAAGAGGAACCTAAAACTGTTGCGCACGAAAACCTACGGGGAATGGATCAGTATGCTGGGGGTGAGGCATGAACGAGCAAACCTTGGAACGCCTGTACGCATTGCGGCTCCCCTCCATGGCCGATAAATTGAAGGAGATCTCGAAGGATCCCAAGTATGCCGCTATGCCCCTATCGGACACCTTGGCCATGCTCGTGGATGCCGAATACGACAGCCGCAGCAGCAAGCGTATCGCCACCCTTCTCAAAAAGGCGCGCCTCAAATATGGCACGGCGTGTCTGGAGGACTTACGCTACGATCCGTCGCGGAACCTGAAGAAGGAGGTCATCCGAGAGCTTCGCAGCTGCCGCTTCTTATCGGAGGCGAACAACATTCTTGTTAGCGGCGCCACGGGCACGGGTAAAAGCTATCTGGGTTGCGCCCTTGGAAATCTGGCATGCCGCAATGGGTATCGTGCAAGTTACTTCAGGATGAGTGTCTTCCTAGATGCGATGATGGCGGAGCGGGCGTTGGGTACATATGCCAAGGCGCTGGAAAAGCTGAGTAAAGTGAAGCTACTCATCCTTGACGACCTCAGTGCGGATGTACTCAAGGCTGAGGAACGAAAAATCCTGTTCGACGTCATCGAGGAGCGCTATCTTCAGGGCAGCGTCATCGTGACCAGTGCGGTTCCGGTCACCCAGTGGCACGAGGTCATTGGGGAGCCTAGTGCGGCGGAGGGCATCTGCGATCGCCTATTCCACCACTGTCACCGAATCGACCTGAAAGGGGCATCTATGAGGAAAAAATAGACGCCAAACCGGCACCCTGGTTACCTTTCGGGGCGAGGCGTCGCTGCGCTCCGAGAAGGAGGCTGCCGGACTCCGAAATCACCTGCCGGTTAGCGCCGAAACAGGGTGCCGGTTTGGCCGAAATACGCAGTTATGCTTGGCCTTGGTGAAAAAGATCCGCTCCACCGCCTTGTTCTCCCCCCTGGGTCACATTCACTGGATTTAGTAAAAATCGATATAGCTATTAAATGAACTGCTTTTGGGGGTCGAATCCAGGGGGTTTGCGCCTTTCAAACTGG
>JALYSE010000311.1 GCA_030854955.1 Fibrobacterota bacterium
AGGGCTTTTATTCAATATAGGGCCCTGATCCTCAACCTTAAAATCGAAAAAAACACAAACTTCAGCCAAAAAAGGAAGAAAATTCGTCATTAATAATGACTTTGCTTCGATTTAACCTGAAATTTTGGGGTGTTTAGGACTAAAGCCCTCCCCTCCCCCTGCCGATAACCCAAGTGTAGCCGGTCCGGGAAGGAGAGATTCATGTCCAATCATGTAGGTGGTTTATCAGTGGGTGGACTTGCTTCAGGGCTCGATACCACTGCAATCATAAACGGACTTATCCAGATCGAGACTCAGCGGGTCGTTCGGGCTGAGAAAAAGAAATCCGACATCGAGCTCAAGCTCTCGACATTCAACGAACTCAAGACCAAGCTCACCGACTTCTACAATCAGTCCAAGGAAATGGACAAGAGCACGATCTTCAACGTGTTCAAATCCTCCTCGTCCGATTCGACGGTCGCCACCATCACCGGTGAAAGCAATGCCACCCAGGGCAATTACGACGTCAAGGTGGTAGGCCTGGCGAATTCGCTCAAAGTGGCTTCCAAATCGTATACCTCTTCCAACACGTCTCTGGCCATGACCGGCGCTTTCAGCTTGTCCGTTTCGGCGGCCGCGCTGAAAGCGGATCCGACCGTCACCAACGTCCAGGTGGACATTTCCGCCACGGATACCCTCAAGGACATCGCGGCCAAAATCAACCGTACCAAGGGGACCGGAGCGACCGCTGCGGTGATCCAGATGGGCGTCGGGGATTTCCGCCTGATGGTCACGGCGGTCGATGAAGGATCCAAGGCTTTCACGATGGACCATGTCTCCGGGCAGGGGGCGCTTTCCAATGGCCTCGATTTCGTCACGGAGGCGACGGCTGCCGCCGGCCGCAAATCACTGAGGACGGACTTCGATTTCCGCTTGTCGACCGGCGGCCCGGCCTCCTCCACCTCGACATTTTCCAGCCTGTTCAACAGCATCGGACTCAGCAGTGCCATCACCAACAACGACTACATCACCATAACCGGCACCAAGGCCGACGGCACGGCCGCGCTACCGACCAACTTCACCATCGCTAATCCCGACACCAGCACGTTGGGTGATTTACTGACCAGCATCCAGGCCGCCTACGGAGGCCCGGCCGTCGTGGACGTCACCTTGAATTCATCGGGCGAAGTGGTGGTCCTGGACAAGACGCTGGGCACCACGGCCATGACCCTCACCATGGTGTTCAAAGACCCGGATAATTCCAATTCCAAGCTCGGCGTGGGCGCGAGCACGGAAAGGTCGGAGTTCAAGAACGTAATTGCCGATGGAAAGAAGGCGTTTTACCTATTGAACGACATGTCGGTGTCTGCCCAGACCAACCGGGACAATACCACGGTGGCGGGAACGGTCTTCGAGCTCAAAAAGGTCGATACCACCCAGAAGGTCAAGCTCACGCTCGATTACGATAAGGACGGCATCAAGCAGAAGGTCCAGACCTACCTGGATTCCTACAACCAACTGCTCAAATTCATCGACGAGAAATCCAAGATAGAGGTCAAACAGGACGAGGATAAGAGCACGCCGGGCGCGAAGGGCAAAGCCAGGATAAACAAAGGACCTTTCGCCGGCGATTCCTCCATTCTTGGATTGAAATCCCAATTGCAAGGGATGATGACCAGTAAGATCACCGAGCTGACCGATCAGGGCCTCAGCAAGTTCTCCAGCCTGGCCTCC
This sequence comes from Fibrobacterota bacterium, assembly GCA_030854955.1. Classification (GTDB taxonomy): domain Bacteria; phylum Fibrobacterota; class Fibrobacteria; order UBA11236; family UBA11236; genus Chersky-265. Next base: position 1,714 of record JALYSE010000311.1, read on the forward strand.
ATGGGAATCTTGTCCGAACAGAAGACCGGTTTCCTGACCATCGATGACGAAGACTTCAGCGCGGCGCTGGACCAGGACTTCGAGGGCGTCAAGCGGGTATTCGTCACGAATGGATACATGTCGAATTCGGCCCACACCTTCGGCACCTATACCAAAGACACCAAGACCGGAGTGTACGATTTCAACCCGGCCACCTTGGATTTCGACACGGACGCGACTTCCGTCATTTCCTTTGCCACGGCCACCACCACTGGCGCCGGCGACGTGCTAAACTCGAACGCGGGCGATTCAACCGGAATGGCCGTCCAGGCGGCTTCGGCCTCGGGCACGGGCAAAGTCACTTTCGTGCGCGGCGTGGCCGGTCAAATCAAGGATTTCTACGACAAGATCACGAATTTCGTCGACGGTTTCGTGACCTCCACCGCCAAGAACTACTCGGACCGGATCAGGGACGAGGAAACCCGGATCGCCCGCCTGGAAAAGCAGGTCGCCGGCGTCAAGGATCGCCTTACCAGACAATTTGCGAACCTGGAACTTTCGATTTCCAAGCTTCAGTCCCAGAGTTCCGCCTTCAGTGGTCAGATTAGGAGATAAAAGAGATGTCATACGCGCATCAAAGTTACAAGACCACCAACATCACCACCGCCGATCGCGGCAAGCTGGTAATCATGATCTACGACCACTGCATCAAGTGGACGAAGAAGGCGGAGGAAGAGCTCGGCGCAAACCACACCGAACAGATGGTGCGGGCCGTTCAGCGCGTGCAGAACGGGCTCACCGAGCTGATGTGCGCCCTGGACATGGAAAAGGGCGGGGACATCTCCAAGAACCTCTTCCGGCTCTATGAATTCTATTCCCGCCACCTCACCATGGCCATCAAGGATCGCTCCCCCCAGCAACTCAAGGACGTATCGGGGATGATGAGCATGCTGCGCGAGGCGTGGCTGGTGGCCATCGAGAACGTGCGCCGCGAAGGCAACGGAACTCTTGCGGAAAAGCCCTCCGCGCAACTGTCACTGGTATCGTGAGCGGGACCGGCAAAGTGATGCATTCCCTGACGCAGAAAATCGTGGCTGAACTGGACATGCTCTACGGCCTCTACCAAATGGCCGTAGACCTCACCAAGCGCATTCAGCCCGACGATGAGGCTAAGACCCAGCGCGTGCTGGAGGCCCGCCAAAAGATCCTGGACCATACCACCGCGGCTTCGGCCGACCTGGCCGTGCTGATGAAGGCTTTCCTGGCCGAGAAATGGATGCCGGAGAACGAGAAGGCGCTCGTGGAAGAGAAGCGGAACCTGATCCAAGACGTGGGAGCCCGCATCCAGGCTACCGACCATCAGATGATCCGGCAGATGCATGCCAAGATGACGGAGATCCGCAAGGAACTGGCGAACCAGACCGAGCGCAAGAACGCGATGAAGGCGTATATCCAGGCGCCGCAGGCCCAGCTGGTGGTCCAGTGAAAACGAGAACGAAAATCCTTCAGGCCGCGCCGGTCGCGACCGAAAGGTAAGGACGGGTTAAAGCCCCTCACATGGCCGCTCCCGCGGCCGGTCCCGGCACCTCCCAAACGGCGGTAAGATGCGCCCGCCGCGCCGGGTCCGGTCCGGGGAGCGGATCGCGCGGACAACGCGCGGGGAGCCCCCGGCCCAAAGAAAGGGCGACCCGGAATCAAGTATTCGAATGGGAGAGGGCTAAGTAAAGGTATAGGCTCGTCGCTATAGAGTTTGCAAGGCAAACTCCACGCTCCTCACATTCAGGGGTTCTAGGCTCGTCGCTATAGAGTTTGCAAGGCAAACTCCTCGCTCCTCGCATTTAGGGATGCCTAGTCTTGGTCGTCGTCCGGTTTGCCGCCGGCGATTTCGCCTCCGTCCGGATCTTCGCCCGTGTCCATCAGGCCAAAGGGCGCGGAGAGGGTCTTCGGCAGCACGCCGGGCGGAGGTCCCAGGCGCTTGAAGGCTTCCACGAACTGATCCACGGAGAGATCCTCGGCGCGGGAATTCTCGTCGAGCTTCCTGTCCTCTCCCGGCTCGGAGGTGGCGCCCAGGTCATTCAGGACCTCGACGACCTTGTCCCTGCGGTAAAAGGGCAGCAGGGAGTTGGACAGCTTCTTGCGCTTTTGCGAGAAGGCAATCTCCACGAAGCGGAGGAAGAGCGGGTCCTGGGTCTTGGGTTCGCGGAGGGGCGTGAGCCTTACGGTCGCCGAAAAAACCTTGGGACGGGGCCGGAAGGCTTCCTGGTTGATTTTCTGCAGGAGTTCGGCGTTGGCGTAGTTCTGGATGAACACGGACAGAAAGCCGAAGTTGCGGGTATGCGGCATGGCGCAGATGCGCTTGCCGACCTCGTACTGGACCATGATGTTCATGGACTGGAACCGCTGGATATGAGGCAGGAACCGGAATAGGATCGGGGCTGCGCGGTTGTAGGGGAGGTTTCCGACCACCAGGGGTTTCTTGGACGGATCGCGGTTGAGCAATTCCTCAACGTCCACGCGGGTGGCATCGGTCTGGATG
>JALYSE010000109.1:0-838 GCA_030854955.1 Fibrobacterota bacterium
CATCCCGCATTCCGGGAAAATCCTATCGGGCGGCGTCGATGCCATGGCGCTGCAGAAGCCCAAGCGCTTCTTCGGCTCGGCCCGAAACATCGAAGGGGGCGGCAGCCTCACCATCATCGCCACGGCCCTAATTGAAACCGGCAGCCGCATGGACGAAGTCATTTTCGAAGAGTTCAAGGGAACTGGAAACATGGAACTGATCCTGGATCGCCGGATCTCGGAAAAGCGCATCTGGCCCGCAATCGACGTTTTCAAGTCGGGCACGCGCAAGGAAGAGCTGCTCATGACTCCGGATGACCTGCGTCGCGTTTGGATCCTGCGCCGCTACCTGCAGGACCTGTCTCCCGTGGAAATCATGGAGTTCCTGGTGGACAAGCTCAAGAGCACCAAGAACAACAAAGAGTTTCTGGATTCCATGAATGGTTGATTTCCAGAACATCGGCGTACTCGGCTGCGGCAACATGGGCGCTGCCATTGTGCGCGCGCTGGTCTCTTCGGGCACAGCTGCGGCCAAAGACGTTTACGTCTACGACACCTTGGCTCCCGCCATGGAAACCCTCAAGCGCGAGCTCGGGGTACAGTCCATGGTCCAGGCCCACGATTTGCCCGACCGCTGCGATGTCCTGATTCTGGCGGTCAAGCCCCAGATTTTCCACCATATCGCTCCCGGCCTCAAGGCTCAAAGTGGCCCCAGGGAGCGCGTGGTCATGAGCGTCATGGCGGGCGTCACCACCGATATCATCCGCTCTCATTTCCCGGACGACTACCAGGTCGTGCGCGTCATGCCCAATCTGCCCTTGTCGGTAGGGGAGGGCGCGACCGCCATCGAGACGGACGG
>JALYSE010000109.1:848-14652 GCA_030854955.1 Fibrobacterota bacterium
CTCGCCGAGCATATATTCAATGCCGCAGGACGTACCGTGCGGGTTACCAGCCACCAGATGGACGCGGTCACCGGTCTTTCCGGAAGCGGCCCCGCCTACGTGTTCGAATTCCTGGAAGGCCTCATTCTGGCCGGAGTGAAAGCGGGCCTGTCCCGGGACACTTCTTCCGTCTTGGTGATGCAGACCGCCAAGGGAGCCCTCAAGCTCTTGGAAAGCGGAAAGGAATCCCCCTCATCCTGGTCGGCCAAGGTCTCCTCGCCCGGGGGGACCACCATCCATGGACTGCATGTTCTGGAATCCAGCGGCTTCAAAGGCATTCTCATAGCGGCCGTAGAGGCGGCGGTGGCCCGTTCCAAGGCACTTTCCGGCAAATAAGGAATCCAGGTTTTTCATAAACAGGCCCCGACGGGGCTTTTTTTTGCCTATTAAAACAACACGGTATCCATTAGTTGGGCGATTAATGGGTTATTTAGGATAATTATTTACATTATTAGGCAACCAAGGAGTCCAACGTGAAAGTCTCGCGGGAGAAGAAACAAGAGCATCATCAGAAGTTCATCGCCGCTTTCGTCAGCGAGGTCCGCGCCAAAGGTTACGCGGAAGTGACCCTACGGGACGTGGGCCGGAGGGCAGGCCTGAGTGACGGAGCCATCTACAAGTTTTTCCCCTCCAAGGAAAAGATCCTGTTGGCTTATTATGTGGAAAAGATGGAAAACCTGCGGCGGGAGGGCGAAGCCCTGGCGGGCAAATCGGATTACAGTCTGGGGGAAAAGCTGCAGTCGCTCCTGGAATTCCAAATCGGCCAATACGAGGGCGAAAAGGATTTCCTGGAAAAGACCTTTCATCCTACTTTCGTGGCAGCCAGCCTGATGTGGTCGGAAGTGGCGGCCATGCGAAAGGCCTACCTAGGGACGGTACGATCCTGTTTGGATGTCGCGGTCGCGAAGGGTGAGCTTCCCGAACCGGTGTGGACCGGTATCGTGGACGAGATGTTCTGGTGCCATTATATCGGCGTGATGATGTATTGGCTCAAGGACGATTCCGAAAACCACGAGGACACGACCCAGTTCATCGATCGCACCCTTAATTTCCTGACCGCCGTGGTGGCGGGCCCATTGCTCAAGCAGGCGGAGGAACTCGTCGGCTTCCTGGTGAACCGGCATCTCATGCCGCTGATGATGAATCTGGGTGTGCCGGGCATGGGGAAGGCGGAAAACCCCAAGCCGGAGGCGGCCGGCGGGAAGCCTTCCGGTAGGACGTCTCCGCAAGTGAAATCAGCGGGACGGGAGGAAGATGTAAAGAAGCCGCGGAGGCGTAAACCTTCCACCCGGATGGACGCATGAGGATGACCGATCCGAAACCGGAACCCTTGGAAAAGCATTCCATGAGGGCCATGCCTTTGTCGAAGCTGGAGCGCGCCGGCGTAGCGGGACGTTTCGCCGTTTCCTCGGCTCTCCGCGCCATGCGTCCGGGCAAGGCTTCCCCCGAGGAAGAGTGGAAACAGCGCGGTGAGGCCTTCTTCGCGGCATGCGCGCGCTTGAAAGGACTTCCCCTGAAACTGGCCCAGATGCTGAGCCAGGAAGAAGAGCTGCTCCCCGAGGCGTTTCGCAAGGAGCTGTCCAGATCCTGTTATCAATCGCCCCCCATGAACCGGGCCTTGGTGCGCCGGACCCTAAGCGCCAACTTCGGCGCCACGCCGGAATCTCTCTTCAAGAGCTTTTCGGAAACCCCTTTCGCCGCGGCCAGCCTGGGCCAAGTGCATTTGGCGGAAACGCACGACGGGCGCAAGCTCGCCGTTAAATTGCAATATCCCGGCATCGCCCGGACGGTCAAGAATGATTTGGCCGTCGTGGCCGGGTTTGCGAACGCCCTTCCCTGGCTCAAGGAAATCCAGGGCGCCTGGACCGAGGTCGCCGAGCGGATGCTCGAAGAGCTGTCCTACGGCCACGAAGCCCGGTGGACCGCCTGGTTCCGGGACAACCTGGTCATCCCCGATGTCACGGTGCCCTCGGTGCATGAGGCCTTCAGCACGGAAACCATCCTTGCCACGGACTTCATGGAAGGGATGCATCTGCAGGAATGGCTGGCGGGCAGCCCCGATGCGAAGCGACGGGACGACCTCGCCGCCATCCTGTGGCGTATCTACCTCAAATCGGTCTACGAGATCAACGCCATCAATGCGGATCCCAATCCGGGCAACTTTCTCATCCGGGCCGATGGCGGCGTGGCCATGCTCGATTTCGGCTGCGTCAAATCCATTCCTGCGCACTTCAGCCGCAACGTGCGACGATTGTTCGCTATGCATGGCAACGGCTATAAAGGCGCCGCAGGTGGCGATTCCTTGGTGAGGGAATATGCGGAAATGGGCATCCTCAGGATCACCGATCCGCACGGAGATTTTACCGGATTGGAAAAAAACCTGCGCGCCATGGGCGAGTGGGCCCTGAAACCCTATCGGACGGAAACATTCGATTTCGGAAGTTCTGGCGCTTATTTCCAGGAGTGCCGGAATGAATTCTGGAGCCTCTTCCGAAGCGTTAAGGGGATCGAATTCGCTCCCGATTTCGTATTCCTGGATCGGGCTAGATACGGCCTGTATCGGACCTTTCAAAAGCTCGGCGCTCGCGTCGCGATGCGCAATGCGTGGGAAGCATCCGCCTGAATCGGCACCGGCCGACTCCGAAATGGGGGTAGATTTCCCCTCCCTGCCAGGCGCGAAAGGTCATAACCCCATGACGGACGGTCCATTATAAGGATTGCATGGTTGCTTCCCTACCCGGACGGAAGAGTATAATAACGGAGTGAAAGTATCCCACATCCTGCCGAGGGGCCGCTCCGGCCTCCGGATCGCCTCCCTGATTCTATTGGCCTGCATGGGCTCGGCACGGGGCAAGATCGCCGTGAGCGTTCTGGGCGCCTATGCCGAGGGCCGCGACTCCGCATGGAACGACGGGTTCTCTCGCGATCTGGCCCAGGCGCTTGCGGAAGATACCGCCATGCTCGTCTTCGATCTCCGGAAGAAGAACGGTCCCGCTTTGGATTCCGCCCATGCCGCCGGCACGATGAAGCGCCAAAACCTCCTAGGCCCCATGAACGGAAACCAGGTCAAATGGGGAATGGTGGCGGACTGCTCCGAGTTGAAGGAGGAATACCAATGCCTGCTGGAGGTAGTCGATATGGGCACGGCCAAGGCGCGGTTTCTGGATACCCTGCGCGTGCTCGTGGAGGCGGGGGAGAAACGCAAGCAGTTCGGTCATGCCCTCGCGCGCGCTTACATCGCCGATTTCCTTCCCGCCAAGGCCGAGCAACCGTCTCTGGGCACCCTTAAGCTCAAAGTCCCGTCTAATCCCGCCATGCTCATCAGCGGCTTGGCGATCATTCGGAAAGGGTCCATTTCCGAAATCCCTCTGGGCGCGACCCTCGTGATCGGAGACGCGCCCCAGCCCATCGTTCTCAGCATGGAGAACATCCACTTCATCCTTTATCCCCATTCTTCCTACACCTATATGCTTCCCAAGGTGGTCCAACTGAACCTCGGGACCTTGGGAATTCTCAAAGGCGTGGATTCGACATCCATCGAAGGGAAGTTGCGTTCGACCACCGCTTTGGACCAGAGCAACCTGATCTGGAAGACGCTGACCAAGGTCGCGGCCATGGACAGCAGCAATCTGATCTGGCAGGGATTGGGAAAGGTCACTTCCCTGGACAGCCAGAACCTCATTCTCCGCAACCTGCAGAAGGTCACCGCCATGGATTCGAACAACCTGCTCCTCAAGGCTTTCGGAAACGTGACCGCGATGGACAGCAGCAATTTGTTGCTGAAGACCTTGTCCCAGGTGGCGGCCATGGACAGTTCCAACCTTGTCTGGAAGGGGCTCGGGCAGGTTTCAACCTTGGACAGTACCAACCTGATCTGGCGCAAGCTGGGCGAAATCGCTTCCATGGACAGCAACAGCATTTGGCGTAAGCTGGGCCTACTTGCCTTCCAGGACAACAGCGTGGTGCTCACCCCTTCCTTTATCGCGCGCGGACAGCCCCAGGCCGTCGTGTTCCACCATGATGGCACCATGTCGACCTTGGAAGTCGTGAAGGGCAGCATGGCCGCCCAGCCCCTACTCAGTTCCCAAGGAGGCGTGCCGGTGGGACCTATGCGGTTAGTGCGTACCCGCGGCTATTCCCTTAAACAGGAAAGGCTGAACCCGGTAAGGGGTGATCGCATTCTCAGAGAATTCGAATCCTTGAATCCCAACCGGGGTTCACGCAACCTGACCATGTTCCTGCCGGGAAAATTATTCGGGGTGGGTGCGTCCTTGCGCACCGCAGACAGGTCCATGCAGACCTTCATCGTTTCCGGGTCCCGTGAAATGGACATGGAAATGGATGTGCTTTCCTCGGAAAAGGAAGGATGGTCCGAATTCGGAGGCACCCTCAGATCGGGATCCCAGGAATCCGGATGTTACCTCTGTAGCCCTGATCGCCTGGGACCATGATGTCCGGAATCAACCTCAGGCGGGCCGCCCGGACATCCACCTTCGCCTTGTCCCTAGCGGTTTCCGGCCTCGCACAGAAACAGGATTCAGCCGAGATGCTAAAGGAACGGGGGTTCCCCTGGATTGCCCACAGTTCCTTCGACATCTCTTATCTCAACTCGCCCGCCGTTCCCGGAAAGCCCTATCCCTACCAGGCGAGCCTCTACCAGGGATTCACCATCCAATCCCTCTCCTTCGCCTGGTTCCATATCGGATTGCGTTCCCGCGAGACCCTGGCCCCGGGATTTTCGGAGCCGTACCAGGAGCCGTTCGCGCTCAAGCTGCAAGGCAGCGCGGAGGTGGTGCAGGATTTCCTGTTCGTGACCCTGGGGGGAAACATCCCCCTCAAGAGCGACAAAATCAATTTGGCGGATACGTCCGCCCTGTACGAGGTCATGAACGGTTACAATCCCATGCAGTACCCCGGATTCCTTTCGCCCCAGGCCTTGCAGGTTGGCGTTTACGGACGCTATGCCTGGTCGAACTGGATGCTGCTGGCGGGCCTGAATTACGTGCGGCCGACGCTGTTTAATCTGGTGCCGGAAAAAGCCTTCTTCCCCACTCCCTATTTCGACCTGACCGCACGAGGCATCTACCAATCCCGCGAAGCCCGCCACCGTTGGGACGTGAAAGCATCCATCTACGGGGAGGAGGGCAATGCAATCCGAATCCCCGCCCATGAAGAGGGGGATATGTACCAGCTGCGTTACGGGTACCTGAAATCCCTTCGTAGGGTGGGTTGGCAGACTGGTCTGGGTTTGGCCGTGAAGCTGCCGGACGCGAACCGGCGGCTCAAGCTCAAATCCGACCTGGAGGCTCCGGATCGGGACGATAACCTGCAGCGGGTTTTCGCGGAGGGCTCCCTGGCATGGGCGCCCGATCCCGACATCCTCTGGCGTTTGCATTTGATTCCCAAGGCCCTGTTCTCCTGGAACGGCGAGCAGGCCGGTTACGAATCGGAAATGGGCATCACCATGGGCCTGAAGATCTGGGAGTATCATCGCGTGCGCGTGGGGGGCACCATGCTTTACGGCCAAGTGTCCGATAAGACTTACTTCGGGTTCGGATTCAGGGGGGAGTTCGCCTTCCGCCACCTCGGCTTCCAGGATATTGACGAAGGCACGGACGGGGAAACCCAATGAGTACTATAGGTGCGCCATGGACAAAATGAGGAAATGGTATCGGGGAAGCCTCCCGGCCAGTATCGACGCCTTGAAGGCGGCCCGGAAGACCCTTGCAAAATCCCCGAGAGGCATCGACTCCATCCGGCGCATCGCCCATTCCCTGCGCGGCTCGGCCACGAGCTACGGATTGATCTCCCTGAGCGAGACTGCCCGCATGGTGGAGGAATCCGGTCCGGAATCGTTGGCACCCTGCCTGGACCGCCTACTTGCAGAGCTGGCCAAGGTCGGTTCCGTAACGGGACCGGGAGACCTGCCCGGTATCCTCATCATCGAACATGACGCCCAGATGTGCCGTTTGCTGGAGACCATCCTGTCCGGTTCCGATCGCGAGGTGGTCGCCTTGGGCAGCGCCGCGGAAGCCCTCGCCGTCCTGGAGGACAGGCAGTTCTCGCTCATCATCCTGGATTTGTCCTTGCCCGACACGGATGGCCGGAATTTCCTTATGCTTTTGCGCGAGCGATCCGCGACTGCCGCCGTGCCCGTGATTGTTCTCTCGGGAATCAACGGGCCCCAACCGAAAACGGAGTGCTTCGCTTTGGGCGCGGACGCCTATTTCGAAAAACCACTGGCACCGGAAGTCCTGAAGGCCGCCGTCTCGGCCCGCTTGCACAAGTCCATCGAACATCGTCGCGAAGCTCGTCAGGACGCGCTTACCGGGCTGCCCAACCGGGCCGCCTTCTGCGAAGGCTTCCATCGCACCGTGGCCTTGGCAGGGCGCAAGAAGGAACCAACCTCCCTGGCCTTGCTCGATTTCGACCTGCTCAAGCGTATCAATGTGCATTTAGGGCACGTAGCGGGCGACGCAGCCTTGAGACATGCGGCGCGCGCTTTCGCCAACGCCCTTCGCCGATCCGATTTCCTGGCCCGCTGGGGTGGGGACGAATTCTCGCTTCTCCTTCCCAACACCGATTTGCAAGGCGCCCGTTTCGCCTTGGAGAAGATGCTTTCGAGCCTTTTAAACACTCCCTTTCGCACCCAGGACGGGCGGCCTGTGCCCTTGTCCTTTTCGGCAGGGCTGGTTTCCGTTCCCGCCGATTCGGGAGTCGAGCGGGTGATGGCGGAGGCCGATCGTTTCCTGTTTCTGGCCAAGTCCAACGGCCGGGGCCGAATCGTTTCCGAGACGGACCAAACCAAGATTCCGGCGAAAAGGATTCTGCTGGCCGAAGAAGATGAACAGGTTGCGTCCGTCGTGTCCAAAAGCCTCAGTCGCGAAGGCTTCGAAGTCGTGCACTGCCGGGACGGGATGACCGCGTACCGGACCGCTTTGGCGATGCCGTGTTCCCTGTGGATCCTGGACCTGAAGCAGGAAGCGGCCAGGGGCAGGAGCCTGCTGTCCGACCTTAGAGGAAATTGGCAGGGGAACCGGGTGCCGGTCCTGGTGATGACGTCCCTGGGGACCGATCAGGAATTGGCCAAGGGCTTCCAGTTAGGCGCCGACGATTATTTGGTCAAGCCGTTTTCACCCTACGACTTGATGACCCGGGTCCACAACCTCCTGCGCAAATAGTCCGTCCCGGGTCGATGGGATGTCAGGTCGGGCGGATTCCGGAGCGAAAAGCCCCGTAGGTTACAACGAGGAATCGAAGGTAGTCGGATGCGCATGCCCGGATGCGGATTTTTCCGCCGCCGAAGCCTTCAATGCGGCCGCAGCCCGGGTATGGGCGCCAGGTGCTTCGCCCCTTTTCATTCCTTCGATGCTTTTGCGGATGATGAGGGCGGTTTCATGGGGACGGTTTAGGATATCATCCGGCTCCTGCATCACGCCTTTGGAGCGCCAATACCAGAAAAGGATTTCCCGGAGCACGGCTAGGAATAGAATCGCAAGAGTCACCGCGATGACGAAGAAAACCAAGATGAGCAGCATTGTGCTGATGTTCCCCATGGAATCCCTCCATCTCGTTGGTCCTCGGTAACAGCCTTATAATAATTCCGCCCGGAACCGGTGGCTTGGGAATTCGCCTGATATTTTTGGGCATTCTACCCCGATAAAGTCAAAATCGGGAAAAAAATCCAAGGTTGTCGATTAGTATAAAGACCGCCACCCCTTTTCGGGGATTCACGGTATCGCACCCTCCATCCCGCCAAGGACCCGAAATTTATTTTATCGCGGGAATGGGGTAAAGTACGGTGAATCGACACGGATATTGCGATTGAGAGCGGACTGGTTGATGCCGGGCCTAATCGGGTTTTCGCTAAACGTATACCTTGTAATCGATTTCGGGGAAGATGTTGTCCGTCGACTCCAGGTTCCGGAGGAAGGGCTCATAGATGAGGCCGGACCGGATCTGTCGGTAGAGTTCCAGGCAATTGTGGATGTGCACCCTGGTGCGTTTCACGGCGTAATCCACCATGGTCCCGGTCTTCATGATGAAAGCCCAATCCGACGATTGCGCCAGCAGCAGCTCGCGGGCCATCTGGTTGCGCGCGCGACGATCCTGTTCGCCGCCCTCCGGGAGCTTGGCGATTTCATGCATCAGGTCCCCGGCCTTGTGGAGATGGGGATAGATCCAATCGTTGCTTCCGTTGAGCCAGACATCCGAATAGCCCCCTGCACCCCATGATGAGAAAGCGGGATCGGATTTGGGGATGTCCTTGTGGGACATGAGGTAATCCCTGGGCGTGGAAAGTTTTACCCGATGATTGGGTTCGGTCAGAATCCGGTGCATGACGTTGCCCAGGAACATGGGACCTTCGTACCACCAGTGGCCAAAGAGTTCCGCGTCATAGGGGCATACGATGCAAGCCGGCGTGTCCAGCCGGGTGGAAAGCCATTCGTCCTGCTTATCGCGGTTGAATACGAAGTTCTCGGAATGTTCTACCGTTGCCCGGTTCGCCGCCTCCTCGATGTAGGGTTCCTTGTAGTTGCCCTTGCCGGTGATGCGGAAATATTTGATGCCGGTATTGATGCGCAGGCCCATGGGATGGATGTAGGGGCCGATGTATTTCATGTCCAGGTCGAATCCGATGTCGCGGTAGAACTCGCGGTAACGGAAGTCGCCGGGATAACCCTCTTCGGCGGACCATACTGCCTTGGAGGATTCCTGGTCGCGCGCGAAGGCGAAGGCGCCATGGGGCGTTTCGATAGGCGCATAGTTGCCCTTGGGCGAGGGAGGTTCACCCTGCAGGATTCCATGGGTGTCCACGAAGAAGTATTTGAGTCCGGCTTCCTTGATGTGCTTGTCCAGGCCGCGGTAATAGCCACATTCACCGAGCCATATGCCCCAGGGCTCCTGGCCGAAGTGCTTCCAGTAATTTCCCACGGCCACGGCCAATTGCGCTTCCACCGCACGGGGAGAAAGCCTGAGATTGGGCAGGAACCCGTGGGTGGCACCGCAGGTGATGATTTCCAGATTGCCCAGCTTCTGGAACTTGCGGAAACCGTTCAACAGGTTCCGATCATATTTGTTGAATACTTTGTAGCACTTCTCGAAAAGGTTGCGGTACATGGCCGCCAGGTAGCAAAAGTTCGGATCGTTCTTGGTCCGCGTGCATTCCTTCTCGGCCAGTTCGCGTAACCTGTTGATGTGGTTGACGTAACGGGTCTGCAACAGTTCGTCCGCGAGCATTTCGCACAAGGGCGGCGTCAGGCTCATGGTGATTTTGAAGGGCAGGCGCTCCTTCGCCAGGGATTCGAAGACCTCAAGCAGGGGGATGTAGGTTTCGGTTATGGCCTCGAAGAACCAATCCTCTTCCAGGAAGCGGGCGTGTTCGGGATGTCGGACATAAGGCAGATGGGCGTGCAGAACAAAATTCAAGTACCCCATCAGTTCAGAACCAACTCCTTCAGGTCATAAGTGAAGGATCTGCTGGTTCCGTCCCTGGAGACCAATTCGAGATTCAGGGTATCTTTGTTGTACGCGAATTCCATCTTGAAATAGCCTTGGCCGTCCACGGTCACGGCATTGCCGCTGACGAAGACCTGGGTACCCGACAGAACCTTGCCGGAAACCTCAAGACGGGCCTTGGGGGTCGCGGGACGAGAATTTGTCTTAGCGGCGTCCGGAGCCGGTTCGCTAGGCTTGGCGGCTTCGCCGGAACCTCCACGGGACCAGGAGGATGAACTCATGCTTTCGGAGCTGAGATTCCATTCCGGCACAAAGGAACGGGCGTCCTCAACGGCCAGGTTCTCGGAGCTTCCCAGGGTCTTGGTATGGAGGGAAGAATAGGCAAGGACCTCACCCTGTTCGGCCAAACGCTTTTGCGTGGCCGCCCAGCTTTCCGGGAGTTCGGAGAGGTTGGAGCGGATGATGGAAATGAAGTGGCCGCTGTCCGATAGCCAGCCCAATTCAACCTGGTAACTCTGTCCCACCTGGGGGACACCGAAATACCATTTACGGGCCCATAAGAAAACGGGGATGAAGGTGAAGTTGGGTTCGAAAAGTGACTTGGATTCCCAATTGATCTTAAGAGTTTCCCGGTAGTTACCGGTGGGGAGCTTCTCGCGCTCCTTTTCCTCTATCAAGTTCGAAGTCAGTTCCCAATAGCAGAACATGTATTCCGGGTCCTTGGGCATCAGCACAAGGGTGGGCTGGCTATACTGGCCTGGAAGTTCCGGGGCCACGTCCGGGAAACCATACTCACGCTGTGCCGGGTGCTGCTGGAAGCTCTTGGTACGCCAGAGGCGTTCCTTGGTTTCTCCAGGTTTCGTGATGGAAATAGAGAACTCCTCCAGGGTCAATTCCGCGGCGTCGGCGGTGGATTTGGCTTGGGAGCGGGCCGCGTTTTCTCCGGCGGCGGGACGCTTTGAAACGGGGGCCGGATTTTCGCGTTTGGCGCTTCCGGCCGACTTGGACGATTTTTCACCCCGGTTGGCTTCTTCCTGCTTGGATGACTTAGGGGAGGGACGGTTGGATTTCGATTCCATCGAAGGCTTGGAGGACCTCGTCTCAAGGGCCGACTTGGTTTTTTTCACGGTATCGAGGGGTCCCGTATTAGTAGGCGGTTTGGCCGATTTCGCCTTGGACTTGGAGTCGGAGGAGGTTGAATCCTTGGACTTGCCAGATTGAAGCTTTGCGTTCTTATCCAGCTTGTTTTTCATCTTCAAACCTCCTGAGAGTCCGTCCGGTCATTTGCGTTTGCGGATTGGTTGTCCCCATACGCTTACTCCGGTCAAGGTCACGGACAGCTTTAAAAAATCTTCAGTCCATAAATTATTTTCTAGGCTACCTCGATGTCCATACTTAAATGCGACATCTAGCAAGTTCCCTCTCCTTCCCAGGGGCACTCCGGTGCCTAATGTGAAAAAATAGAGGTCGGTCTCCTGCAAATATACTCTTTCGTACCCTAGGCCTCCCCGAAGTGCAATCTTGCGGTGGTAGGCCTCATAAGGTCCGCCCATTCCTTGGAACTCATAGCCCCCGCTGACCTTATAGGCCGGATTCAATACCGCAGATTGGGCGTCATCCCACGAATCATAAGCAAAATCCGCTGCCACGGTCTGATTCGGGCGGATTTTCAAGGCTCCTCCCATCTGGACCGTCCAAGGAAAATCCCGCTGATCTTCGCTTTCCTGGTTCGAGATCATGTTAGTCACCGAACGGTTTATCGTCCGATCCAAGGTGGTGGCCATGGTCCCCATCGCCGCTAGGCTCCAGGTTTTCTGCCTAAAGGTCAGGGATAAGGAGGGATAGCTTCCGGAGCTACGCGTGGATAAAGTATCCCCTTGCAGGTTTTCGCTGTTGAACCGAGCCTCGTTGTTGGAGTTTTGGTTGAAGCTTGCACTCTCAATATCTCGCTCACGGCCGATCATGAAATGATAACCCACTGCCATGGCCAGGTACGGCTTGGGTGCATAAGCAAGGGTGGTTCCCAGCTCGTAGAGTCCGCCTTCCGTCGAAAGAGATTGGACAACCGTCTGCTCGGACGGATTCAGGGGCGTGAAGCTGAAGTTGCGATGGTAGCGCTGCCGGTAGAAAAAGCCGAAATTCACCGGCCAGCGGGCTTGGAAGTTCAAGGCGATATCGGGGATTAGGAAGGTGGACGTGCGATTTGAAGTCTCGTTATCCTGAAGCCAATCTACATCCGTATCGAAGGTGGCCGAAAAGGAGGTCTTTTCATTGAAGGCAGTCCGCGAGGGATTGGAAAGCGAAGGGCCAATCCTGTTTACGGAGGCGAGGCCGGCCTCACCCATTGCGCGTTCGCGGGCATTGAGTCCGCTGACCGCAATGCCGAAGCCTTCGGAGTGGACGCTCAAGGGGGAGGTTTCGGCGCGCACGGGTTGGAACCATAGGCCCATGGCGAAGATGGAGGACAGGGTACGGCGATCGAGGAAGGAAATAAAGCCCATTTCAGCGCGCTTTCAGAGTCAGAGGATAGAGGTAGATATCCAGATCAACCCGGAGGTCTTTTCCATTCACCCTAGGGGTAATCACGGAAAGGACCGGGTAAGGCACTGGGGCCGGAACATTGATGGTATTCACCTGGACGGTCGAGTCGACGGCGATCACAGGTTGGAATTTGAAATCCTGCAACGCGTTTTGTCCCAAGCGGGTCCTGTTCAACAGGTTTTGCAGGCCGTTGGTGGCCCGCAGGGATACCAGAGTATCCGATGGACGAAGGAACCTGGGCAGCCTCGCTTCAATGGATGTGAGGGTTTTTCCGGTCTCGGGATCCCGAAATGCGTTGTTCTCCGTTCTCGCCCTGGTGCTTAGGTAGCTTCGCACCGTTAGGGTGGTGGAATCGGCCGTCAGGTTCATCACCATGAACCCGTTCGAGTTGTATCCCACGGTCCATTCCCTGGTCTCGCCGGTCCGGATATAGAGGGTATCGTCGCTCGACTTCGTCTTGGAAAAGGAGAGGACCACCCGGCGTAATTCTGGTTTGGCCGCGTCTTCGACCTTTTCATAACCGATGCTGACTTCGTCTTTGGGCGTATCCGGAAATCCCGGCTCATAGGTGAACCAGAGCACCTGCTTACTGCCCATGGGCACGGCTTCTTCACGGATGCCGCCGTTCAACGTATCGCCCAACAATGAATCCACGCTGGAAACCAATCTCATTTCCACGGGAAAGCCTCCTTCGAGGGACGGGGGTTCCACGGGCAAGGTCATCGATGCGTAGGGGACGAAATAGGAAAGTTCGAAGTCACCGCCGGAGGGATGGGGATGGGGCGTCTTCCCCTGGCGTTCCAGGTCCGCGTCGATGCTGTCGATCAGCGCTTTGCGATCGAGGATGACATGGAGGCCGCGCAGCTTGGTGGTCAGCATATCGTTCCGGGGCCCTGAGTATTGCAAGGAATAGTTCACTTGCCGGCGATTGCCGATGACAAGGGTTTGCAAGCGGTTTTTGGCGACCCAATTCGTGGTCACCTCAGATTTTCCGAACAGGAGGAGGGGTTCCAGGTTCACCCCGCCGCTTGTTTCGTATTGACCACCTAGGCGCAGCATGGCCGGACCCACGTCCGAGGTGTCGCCGGGAATTGGGGTGAGCCGCAAATGAATGATGTGTTTGTTCGACTTACTCTTGAGAAGTTCCGTTTCAAGCGCGGGAAGGGCCCGGGTTTGGATCCCGGCTCCGGCATAGGCGGTGCTCACCTTCAAGAAAATGGTGTCCGTGGTGCTTGGGGTGGGGAGGGACGCGATGGTGTCGTCCCGCACCAGGAAGCGGTTGTTCCGGGCCGACACCGTATCCGCCCAGGGTTTGGTATCAAGGCCTGCGTCGCTTTTTACCCATGCCGAGACCACGAACCCAATGCTGTCCCGGGCGGAACCGTCGGTCGCCGTATCACCCCTCAGTTCCTCAAGGCCATGAGCCGGCCTAGGTGTTGCCAAAGAGAGCCGTAGGACCGCCGAATCGGCCTCCAAGCTGTCGAGCATGGAGGTGTCGACAATCTGAAAGGCCATGCGTGGTTCGGCGGTGAAATCGCCGGTGATTCCGGCCAACAGAAGGCTATCGCCAAGATGGCTGATTTCCTCATCCGTGGTCCAGAAGCTGTCCACCGGGAACCCCTTGAGAGTGACGTGGTGGAGAGGGGATTGGAGCAGAATACCGTTCTCGGCCAGGTACTCCCCCCCGGTCTTGTTAGGACCGTCCGAGATGCAGGAAATGGTCAGGGAGGCCAGGGTCAATGCTAGCGACCCTGCTAGACAGGCC
>JALYSE010000312.1 GCA_030854955.1 Fibrobacterota bacterium
GTTCCAGAAGTTGCGCGACCTGGCCAATGTCCCTGGCCATGGTCGACTTGGGGATCTTCATGCCATGCCGCCCGAGGATCTTCTCCAACCGGTTGAGCGGCAGGTGATCGCAGTACTTTTTCGTAAGGATGTAGGCTAACAGCCCTGGACCCATTTTCGATGGGCATGGAAGGAGAGGGAGTCGAACACGGCGTCTTCTGACACGCCGGGCACTGGTAGCAGCTGGGCCCGGAGGCTCTTGTGCTCTTTTTGCCAAGCGCTCAAAGCATTTTCGACATTGACCGGGATGACACCTTGATTTCCATCCACAACTCGCCTCCTGAAGAAACGGACCAGGATAGATCGGGAGCCGCCTGATCAAAGAGGAGGTCGTCGCCCACCACTACGATTTTCCCGCTAACATACAAAGACGATTCAAGCTATCAGGAAATCGCGGATTTGATGCGGACCTTCATCGCGCCCTATGCAATCGAAGTGGAGAAGTTTTTCCGGCTCGTACTATTCAATTACCTGATCCATAATGGGGATGCGCACCTGAAGAATTTCTCATTGATTCGGGATTCAGGTAAGGGAATATATGTTCTCGCTCCCGCCTACGACTTGCTCAATACCCGTTTGCATCTTCCCCATGAATCGGATACGGCCTTGGATTTATTCAAGGATGATTTCTCGACGCATAGCTTCACAGCCAATGCCTTTTACGCGAAAGATGACTTCCTCGAGTTCGGAAACAGGGTGGGTATCCGAACGGAGCGGGTAAGAGCATTCCTGGTGGAGTTTGCATCGAAAGCGCAAAGGGTGGAAGAATTGCTCGGACGCTCGTATCTGGAAACGGATTACCGGTCGGAATATGCCGGGTACGTAAAGGACCGGATCAAAAGAATCTCATACTCTTTGAGGGATAGCGCTTGACTTCCCACTCTATCCGCCTAGAATAGGATTGGCCTCCTCACCGCAGCCGCCTTCAAAGCCAAGGCCTTCTGGGTCACGGCCAAGCACAACTGGAACATGGTCTGCAACGGCGGTTTGGCCCCGGATATCTTGATATGCACCTCGATTAGTTGCGAGGGCATCGATCTTCACCGGTATTGCACCGATGTGATCCACCATGACCTGCCGTGGAACCCCGCCAAGCTGGAACAGCGCACCGGCCGAGTCGATCGGGTGGGATCGCGGGTTGAACTCCATGGGGATCTGGAAAAGCTACGGTTGAATATCGGGATTCCCTTCCTTGCGCATAATTACGAGAAATTTCAGTATGAACTGCTGCTGTCGCGGGCGCAGAAGTTCGAAATCCTGCTCGGTAAGCCGGAGTTTCCGGTGGATGTGGATAATGAAGATGTAGTGGGCGAGGATGGTGAAGTAACTCGCATTGAGGAAGTCGCGGGCGAGGTCAATGCACAGGGCTTACAGGATTGTGTGCATCTGCCGGATGAATTGATCGAATTTCTGCGGATGGACTTTTCCGTTGTATAAAAGCTGGATATCACCCCTTCAAATCATCAAGAAACTCCGAAGCATCCCCGCCACTGGTCACCAACAACTGATCCCTACCTCATCATCGCAGGCCATTACCACCACGGCCCGGAATTCCAGACCTTGGCCATATGCATGGTGCCGATGGAGACATGCTCGTTAAGCACATCCAAATGTGCATCCAGAATCCGGTACTTGAAGCCCGAAGCTCCTACCGCCTCCTGGGCCCGCTCCAACTCCTCCGCCGATCGGACAAACACGCCAATCTCATGGGCCTTGTATCCTTCCGTCGCGCGTTCCTTGAGCCACTGGGCCACGGCGATGATTTCCGTTTGCGGCGAACCGAATACCTGGATGTCGGAATGGGCCCATTGAAGACCGAAACCGTGCCCTTACGCTTCTCACCAATCCCATCCACATCGGAAACCTCCGGTCCCAACAGCCGATCCGCATAGGTTCGGATCTGATGTGAGGTCCGATAATTGACCTGCAGGGTAGTCGAACGGCCGCGGATGTCCACGCCTAGCCCCTTCCAGGAGAAGGGCAACTGGAAAATCCGTTGGCCCAAGTCCCCGGCGAAAAACAGACTATTGGGCCGGCCCTTTCCCAAGGCAGCTAGGTACCGCAACTGGGCCACCTGGATGTCCTGGGACTCATCCACCACGGCAAACCCGAAGGGGGGCTTAGCCCCTGAATTCAGCTTATCGCTCAGCCGGGTGAACATCTCCGGAAAGGTTACGCGCTTTTTGAATTTAAGGTCCTGCTTTACCAGGTGGAAAATGGACCACAATACGGCCCTTTGTTTTTCCGGCAGCCGGGTTTTCCGCCCCAGGCGCTTCACGTCCCTGTAGGCTTCCCACGAATCCACCTGCCAGGCATCCACTACCTGGTCCCATTCCGTGCGCAGGAAGTGCTCACCGAACTTATGCCCCGGGACCTGGGCCGAAGCGTCTTGCAAGGCTTTGGACACCGTCTTGGCATCGGCAACCGGGGTGCGGTCGACATTCAGCTCGTACAGGCGCCTTCCGATGGCGTTCAGGTCATGGACTTCCAGTCGCTCGCCCAAGTTTGGGCTCCGATCCCAGCAACCGCAACAGACGGGTCCGCAAGGCGTTTGCCAGGGTTTCCGAAAAGGTGGTCAAGAGCACCCGGGCATCCGGATGGCGGCGCGCCAGGGACACGGCCCGATGCAGGGCGACAATGGTCTTTCCCGTACCTGCGGAACCGGAGGCGCGGGCCGGACCGGTAAATTCCTTCTCCACCAGTTCCGTTTGGGAAGGATGAAGGAAAAGGATCCATTTTTCCCAGGGATTCGCGAAGGCGGCTTCAAGCTCCTCGACATTGCGGAGGACACGAAAGCGACGCTGGGCATCCGGATGGGCAAAAGGATGGGCAAAGGGATCGACGAAGGGATCGGCGGTGGGCACGGCCATATCGTGGATGACGATCTGGTGGCCTCGTCGGCATTCAGGATATCGCGGATCCATTCCTGAGGAACCCCGTATTGGAGCAGGGACTCTTCGCTTTGCCCGCCGAGTACGGGCCGCTTGGGGGCTGTGGCGACCGGCGCATCGACATAGACGGATACCACGATCTCCTCGACGCGTTCGCGGATTTCCACGGTTTTACCTATTTTCGATTTTCAAATTCGTTTATCCAGGCTCTGAGTATTCACTCTGCCTCCACTCCTGGATTTTCCGTACCAGGCTTTCCGATCTTCTTTTTAAGATGCGACTCGACTTTTTTAATCGAGGTCTCCGCAGGCAAGTCTTCGGGCATGGTGCCCCCGATTTCCGCAATGGTTTTCCTCACTTTGCGGCCTACTTCCCGGTGCGTACGATTGGCTTCGGTTTTGGTGGCGATCTTTTCCCGCTTAAGCTTGTCCTCGGTCTGGGTGGCGCGGAACAGGTTGGCCGCAAGCTCGGTCGAGCCCATATGATCGAGTATTTTCTCGCTTTTCTTCAGACCCTTTTTGTTGTGAATATCCTTGTTACCCAGTCCGCCGTAAAGACCCTTATAGCCTTCATCCTGAAAGACGGCATAGTCGAATGGATTCACGACCCCGGCAGTCTTAGCCGCTGAAGCCAGATTCTTGTTGTGCTCGGACAATTCATTCCGAAGCATGACTCGCTTCTGGTCGTCATCCAGTTGCTCCAACTCTTTCTCGAACTTTTCCTGCTTGTGGGTTTGGATGGCGAAATAGGTTTGCGCCGCGGCAATCTCGGGTACGGTCGATTCACCATTCATGGCGATCAGGAAGCAGCCATGGCGGCTGAGGATGAAATCCTCAACTTTTCGCTGCGCCCCGCTTCCGAGGGGGACCATTTTAATGGATCCATTAAAATGGTCTAAAGGGTTCATTTCCGAGGACTTACAAGCTTCGATGGCCTTCCGGATTACTCCGGCGAAATTCTGCCAACTCGCATAGCCGAGCCGAGGCTGGAGCTCCCGAGCAGTCCAAAATTCGGTCCCTTTTTCCGAAGCGTGTTTAATCGCCTCGAATTGGGAGGTCAGAGCTAATTCATTCATGGAAACTCCTTCTGGCGTTGATTGCGCTAGTAAATCGCATTAAAACCAACCCATAAATATGCATTCCTAGCAGGGACAGATTATGTCACCTTGAACACCTTCATCACCTCATCCCCCAGGTGATTGATCACCTTCACCGCAATCCGCCCCGACTTCGGCTTATCGAACGGCCGGGACACATCGCTGTTCAGCGTCTGCCACGC
>JALYSE010000313.1 GCA_030854955.1 Fibrobacterota bacterium
GTATCAATCCCACCGTGGTCGACGCTCGATTCGCGAAGCCCCTGGACCGCAAGGCCTATTCGGAGCTTTTCGCCCGCCATCGCGCCGTGCTGACCATTGAGGATAACGTGCTGCACGGAGGTTACGGCCATGCCGTTTCCAGCCTCCTCACGGACCTCGGACGTTACGACGTCTCCATCGGACATATCAGCCTGCCGGACGAGTTCGTGACCCACGGGGAAATCCCCGTACTGCACAAGATCCTCGGCATGGACGCCGAAGGCATCCAAAAGAAAGCCGTGAACCTCATGGGCCAGGTCAACCTCAACCCCAAGTCTCCTTAAGCCGTGGGCAAGGAACCGAAGGGACCGACCAAAAACGACAACGCCTCCGACGAATCGGAAGGCGATTTCGATCTATCCGGCTTCGCCGACAATTCCGGAGGCGGCCGGGCCAACTCGGGTAAGAGCGAAGCCCCGAAGAATTCCGAAGACGAACCGCCCAAGCGCGGCCGTAAAATCGTAGGGAAAGGACTGCCTCCCAACGCCGGCAAACCTCCCCGCGAAAGTCGGAGCGTCCGCGATGAAGCGGCCGGACGCGGCGGATTTTCCGATCGCAAGCCCCCAGATCGTGGCCCTGCTGGCCAACGGAACGCCGGACCGGCGGGCCAGCGAAGCACTGGTCCGGCGGGCCAGCGAAGCACTGGTCCGGCGGGCCAGCGAAGCACTGGTCCGGGTGGTCCGCGAAACGCGGCTCCCGGCGGTCCCAGAAGCGAGGGACCTCCTCGCGGCGGCGCCCCCCGTCCTCCCCGCGGCGGCTGGGAAAAACTTCCCCAACGCGAGAATTTCCGCGGCCGCGATGAAGGTTTCGTGCCGCGCGGCCCCCGCAATGCCGGACCCACGGGCCAGCGAAGCGCTGGACCGGGCGGTCAGCGAAGCGCTGGACCGGGCGGCCCGCGAGCCGGCGGTCCCCGTAGTGCTGAATCGGGAGGCCCCCGCAATGTCGGACCCGGACGGTTTCCCGATCGCGGCGGACCCCGCAGCGCCGGACCCGGAGCACCTCCCGTCGGAAGCGGCGCCAGAGATGTCAGCGGCCCCCGCAGCTACGGCTACGGACCGGGCGGCCCTCGCATCATCGAACGCGTGGGCGGGGATCACAAACCGGTATCCGCCGAGATCAAGCCGTTCCTGCCCCTTAAGACTGATAAAGGGCGCTGGAAGGAAAGCCGGTTCCTGCTGGAAGGTTCCAAGAACATCGCCGACGCCTTGTCGGTTGGCGCGGCCATCATCCAGACCGTCTTCATCACGGAAGCGTTCGATGATCACGAACTGTTGGCGCTGATCAAGAAGAACCGGATTGAGACCATCCAGGTTTCCGCAGACGACATGGGTAACCTGTGCGATACAGAAGCCCCCCAGGGTATCCTGGCGGTGGCCAATTTCGCGACCCTGAGGCCGGATTACGCCTTGGCGCGCTATGTGACCTTGCTGGACGCGGTCCAGGATCCCGGCAACGTGGGTGCCATTCTACGCACCTCCCTCGCCCTGGGCATGGATGCCGTGATATTGGGGAAGGGGACCTGCGATCCCTACAATCCCAAGGTCGTCCGCTCCTCCGTGGGCGCCTTGCTGCGCCTGCCTTTCGAGACTGGTGAGGAGATCGGCTCCAAGATCGGCTTCCTGCGTCAGAAGGGTTTCTCCATCGTGGCGACCTCTTCCCATGCGCCCATCACCCTGGACCAGGCCAAACTTCGCAAGAAGGTGGCCTTGATCATGGGCAACGAAGGCGCGGGTACGGGCGCGACCTACCTGGACATGGCCGATGCGGTAGTTAAGATTCCCCTCAAGAACAAGGTGGAGTCTCTCAACGTGGGCGTGGCCCATGGCATCCTGTCCTACCAGCTTATCCACGGCCGGACCTGATCCCAGGGCCGTCCGCGGATGGGCAAATCCAGAATCCCCCTCAGGCCGACCTATAACTCCCCGGTCATTCTCACGTTCGCCCTCGCGGCGTGCGTGATCATGGCCGCGGATGGGTTGTCGGGTTCGCGTCTCACTCCTTTCCTGTTCGCCACCTACCCGGGTTTCGATTTCGCGGATCCGATTTTCTACTTCCGGTTGATTTCCCATGTCCTGGGCCATAAAAACTGGGTCCATTTGACCGCCAATTTTTCCGTCATCCTCCTGGTCGGCCCCATTCTCGAGGAGAAATACGGATCGAAGTCCCTGATCAAAATGATGGTCATCACCGCCCTGATGACCGGGGTGCTCAATGCGGCCTTCTTTACGACCGGGCTTTTGGGGGCCAGCGGCCTGGCCTTCATGATGATCCTATTGGCCTCGTTTACCAACCACAAGGAGGGGGAGATTCCCCTGACCTTCGTGCTGGTGGTGGTACTTTTCCTGGCTAAGGAGGCGGTTCAGGCTTTTTCCCAGGACGATATCTCCCAATTCGCTCATATCATCGGGGGTGTTTGCGGGGGCCTCTTCGGGTTCCTGCGGGGAATCCGCAAGCCCGGAAAATAGCGGCGCCGGCGGGTTCCTTGTTATTTTAGTCTGAGGAGAAACAACCATGACCAACCGGAACAAAGTCGCCGTGCTGGGAGCTTCGGACAAACCCGACCGGTACAGCAACCTGCTCATCAAGCGCCTGCGAGCCAAGGGACATGAGGTTTTCCCCGTAAATCCCGGCCTGGCCTCCATCGACGGCTTGCCCGTCTATAAGACCCTGCAGGATTTGCCGGCCGGCATCGACGTCCTCAGCGTGTACATGAACGCCCACCGGAGCGATGCCTTGGCGGACTCCATCCTGGCTTTGGACATCCCCCGCATCATCTTCAATCCCGGTGCCGAGAATCCAACCCTTTCGCAGCGACTGGAGGACAAGGGCGTGCGGGTCGAGGAGGCCTGTTCCCTGGTCCTATCGGGCCTGGGACATCTCTAACCCACCTCCCCAGCGACCAACTTGACCTCTGGGCCAGTATTTACCGGGTCACTTCCGAGTCCCCCGGACCCCAAGGCTCCTTACAACTTAGCTAGATTTCCACGGGCACTGGCCCAGGGAGAAGTTTGTTGGAGTGGTTCTCGGACATTGATAAGGCGGACAAGCTGGTCGCCGATCTCAGCCTCTACTTTTTCAGCATTGTATCCTTCGCCTTCATGCCGGCTCATTTCGGCCGCAAGGTGTGGGTCTTTGTCGCCTGGTTCTTGATCCTCAACCTGGCCTTCCTGCTCGACCTCTGGGACTTTCTGAATTGGGAGGGTCCGGCACTGTTCATCGTGCTCGGGCAAGTGCCCTGGATGCTCTTCATACTCGATCTGCTTTTCAAAGGCCGCCTGAGCCGCAAGGTCGCGGCGGTGCCCATGCGGGAACTCCTGCTCTGGCAGACCACGCGCATCATGGGGATCCATTTCGTGCTCGCCATCTACGGAGGGTACTCTCCCGAGGAATTCGGGTTACAGGTGGGCTTCAGCGAAATGGTCACGGGTCTGGGAGCCATCGCTCTCTATTTTTTCTACAGACCGGACAAAGGGTGGTACCGTACCCTATTGATCTTCTGGAATACCTACGGCCTAACCTCGGTGATGTCGGCCGAGGTCAAGATTTTCCTTTCCAATCCACACTTTCCCTTCTCGACTTTCTCCCGCGAAATCTTCCAATACATGTCGTCCTACCCGCAGAATTGGGTTTACTGCTTCTGGTTCCCCATCGCGATTGGCATGCATGTCGCCGTTTTCTACAAGATGTATCAAGAGCGCGGCTCCAGGGCCGCATGACAGGAGGTTATTATGAAGATTCCTAAGGCCAAGAGACTTTTGCCCATTGCGTTCTGCGCCCTATTGGTGACGCATTGCTCCTGCGACTTTTTCGGGACCACGGGGTCACTCCTGATCTCCGAGAACGACGAGGTCAAGCTGGGCACGCAATTCGACACCCACTTGCGCACCAACGATACCGCCAAGACCGAGTATCCTTTATTCGTCCCGAAGAACGCGGATGAAACCGCCTTCCAGGAGTATGTGATCGGCTTGGCCAATGGCGTTCTCGCCAAGGTTCCCAAGAATGAACGCCCCGACTATCCATTCACATTCACTCTCATTGACAAGGACGTGGAAAACGCGTTCGCCGTTCCGGGGGGCTACGTATACATCTATACCGGCATCATCAGCAAGATGCGGGACGAGTCCGAACTGGTCGGCGTGT
>JALYSE010000110.1:0-2361 GCA_030854955.1 Fibrobacterota bacterium
TAGTTGGACGATAAATCCGTGTCAACGGCCGGCTCAACAGGTTGACAGACAACGAGATACCAGGCTTGTTGACCAAGTTCGCATTGTTGGACAAGGAGAAGTCCGCCTTTGGACTGGACAGCATCCATCCCAATGCGAAGGGCTACAAGCAGGTGGCCAACCGCTTCATCGCCAGAGTGTACACCGTGTTGGGGAAGTGCTATCCCCCGGTGGAGTAGCCGATCGAAGTCTAGTATGGTATCTTTTCAGGAAGCCACCCAGGTGGCGCATCATGGCTTAACCAAAACCAGGAGAGATTATGGCCAAGGAAAGAAACACGAAGAAGGAAACGAAGAAAGCCCCCGTCAAGAGCCTCAAGGAAAAGCGGGAAGCCAAGCAGGAGAAGAAGTCCAAGAAATAAAGTGTGCCGAACCTGACACCGCCCGCACTTAGCGGGTGCCGCCTCCCTGGCCTGAGCGGTCATGGGGGGACGGGTTCTTCCGGAAAGCCGGTCCGGGTGGACCGGCTTTTTTAGTACGCCCGGTTTTTATTTGACCGGAAGGAGGATGTCGGCTCCGCCGCGGCCCGTGACCACCGATGTCGGCGACACACCGTTCCATTTCTTTACGATTTCCAGGGATATGACGTCGGGGGAATTCCTTAGGGCCTCGCCCTTGATTTTCACCGAACGGGCTTCGGCTTCGGCGTTCACGATGGTGATTTCCGCGTCCTTGCGGGCCTTGTCCAATTCGAAGGATTTGGCTAAGGCTTCCTGTTCGCGGATGGTTTTCTGTTCGATGGCCCTTTCCAGTTCCTCCGTGAAATCGAAATTGGTGATGGCCATGTCCGTGACAAGCACCAGGTCTCCCACAGCCTTTTTGACCTTTTCCAAAACTTCAATCTTGATCTTTTCCCGACTTTTCACAAGCTCTTCCGCCCGGTACAGGGAGGTGGTCTGTTTCAGCTCTTCCTGAATGCGTGGTTCCACCAAAGTGGTGTAGGGATCGCCCGAATATTGCTGGAAGATAGTGATGACCTGGTTTTCGGGAATGCGATATAGGGTTTTGAATGTGACTTGCACGGTCTGCAGATCGCTCGAATAAGAGGCTGCATTGCCCTCAACGGTCTTGGAACGCACGGGAAAATCGTAAATCTTCTGGATGAAGGGCAGCTTGAATGCGAGGCCTTCACCCTTGGCCTGGGGATTCACCTTTCCCAGGGTCACGGAGATGCCGCGATGTCCGGGTGGAACGATGTGGTAGCATGAGGTCACAAAGATGATGATTAGCACGGCGGCGACCACTCCTGGTATCCATTTCGCGCCGTTGAAGTTGAAACCGTCCATCTCTGGATGCCGAGTCATAAGAGTCCTTTTCCTGGGGGTTGAAACCCTATATATAGGTGGAGAAAAGGTTGTTGGCAAATCGCCGGAAGAGGGGCAGCCGCAATCCCATGGCGCTTTGCGAAAATCGCTGCGAATAAGTAAACTAGGGACATCCCCTAAGGAGGATTCGAGATGACAGCCGTTGCGAGAACCGATCGGGTCGCCGAATGGCTGGCCCGGTCCAGGAAAATTTTCACCTGGATCTATTGCAGCGCCATCCTTTTCCCCCTGGCGTTTTCCCTGGTTGCCACCGTAGTCATCACGGTCAAAGGCATTTCTCACGGTAGCGGTCCTGCCTGGAACGGGTTCTTCGCCTCCTTCTATCTGGTCCTGATGATCATGTTGGCTGCGGTGCCCCGCTCCGTCCTGCCCGCGTTGTTGTTCTGGCTGCTCTTCGCCAAGCTGTGGCCGGATCTGGACAACAACAAGATCAGCCGGTATGTCGGCCTGTTCCTGTTGGTCGGTGTGGCCCTCTTCAGCCATTCCAAAGCCTTTGAAACGTCTTTCAATTACGTCTGGCTCTGGATCGCATATCTGGCGGTCATCCTGCCTCGGTTGGCATTGCCGTCCCTGCGCGGCGGATTGAAGAACGGGTAGCGCGGCACCCATGCTTTCCCAGCAGGAAATGAACCGGTTCAACCGGCAAATCGCCGAAATCGAAGCCCACTTCCACGAGGCGAAAAAGATCCAC
This sequence comes from Fibrobacterota bacterium, assembly GCA_030854955.1. Lineage (GTDB taxonomy): Bacteria > Fibrobacterota > Fibrobacteria > UBA11236 > UBA11236 > Chersky-265. Next base: position 2,055 of record JALYSE010000110.1, read on the forward strand.
GTTGAATACGTGGACGTGCTTTCCGCCCTCATGTCCGTTCTTACGGAAGCCAACCCCGAGAACATCTGCAGAATGGGTTTGCCGACGGATGAGTTGATCCGTTCCCTGGAGAAATACCCCTTCAATGCTCCCACCATCCTTGGGGAAATCGACGACCCCTCCATTGAGGTTCCGGGCAGCCTCCGCCGAGTCTGGTCCGCCCTGGGTCAAGCGGTGGGTGCCGGCGCGGGAGGGGGCCACGGAGCCGGAACGGAATGGGAGATCCTCAGGAACGACGCGAATCCGTTCCCGTCCAACCCCAGCGCCC
>JALYSE010000110.1:2371-14472 GCA_030854955.1 Fibrobacterota bacterium
CAACGGGGCCGAGCACATCACCATGGACCTTTCCACGGGAAACCTTTTCCACGACGGGGAATTCGTGCACCGGCTCCGTAAAAAGGACCTTGCGAGCTTCCGCGCAAGAATCTCCGAAAAGCATCCCGAAATCGACTTACCCCCCATGGCCGATTGAACTTGGGAACCTTGAGCGCCATCCGCGACCGCGGCTTCTGGCAAATCTCCGCGCCGAAGCTAGATTTCATAGAGTAGTGGAATCAATCCGGCCCCTGGCTTACAGGGGCCAATCCATGGGCAGGTGCGGATGACATTGGACAATCAGGTGGTCTGCGAACCCCGCAGTTTCAAATTGGCTTTTCAAGACGACGAAACCATAAACATCAGGGAAATCAACGATGAGATCCTGGATTCGGTCTCCAAGTACGCCATCAAGGCCGTACTGGGCTATACCAAAAAAGGCCGCGCGGTGAGCTTCGAGGAACTGGCGAAGAACGGCATTACCGACGATATCCCGAATGACGGCAGCGAGGTGGTGAAGGTGCTGACCTTCGATTTCAAGGAAGAGAAGCTGTTCGTTCTCGATAAGCAATCGGTGATTCCCTTGTCGCGACTCAAACTGACGGTGTCCTACCGGGTGGGGGAGGATCCGGAGATGAAAGCTCCCACTGGTGAAAAACCCCTGGACCCGGAAGATGACGACTACACCGCGGATGTGTTCGTGAAAATTAAAGAGGGCTGATGGCGAGTGATACTTCTCATGCCATGGGAATCATCCACACGGAGAATATCGTCCCGTTCGGATTGCATATCAAGCCCAGCCATATCTGTTTTGCCCTTGCCGCCATCATCATAACGGCCCTTTATTATCGGAGACGGTTCAAACCCAAGTTGGTCATAGGCCACGGGATCGTAACGGGAAAGCGTGACGCGGCCTGGGAAGAAGCGAACCTCAAATTGGGGACCGTGGAAACTTTCAAGGAAGTCCAGGCGGCATGGTCAAAGGGTGACTTGGCCGCATTGAGCCTGTACGTGGAAAAAAAGCTTTGCCGGGAATGGGAATTGCGCAAGGCCGAGATGCAGATGACGGACGCACGCCTGGAAATCTCCGGGGTCACCGTACACGAAGTGGAAATAATCAACGCCAAGGACTACCTGGACAACGTCAAGGACGAGTTCATCGCCCGGATCAGTTTCAATGCCGTGGACGCCACCAACCGCGACAAGGAGCCCATCCGCATAGAGGAGGGCCAGGTCATCGAGTTCTGGAAGATGGGGCGGTTCCAGGATCGGTGGAAGGTCAGGGAAATCTCGCGGGACGGCATTCTGGCCAGAATTTCCCTCGCGCTGGAGCCGTCCATCCAGGAAAAGGGAAACCATCGCGACGCCGACTGATCCCTTGTTCCGCAAGTCCTTCCGGGATCAGGAGTGTCCTCGGTCGGATACCAAGCGCGGCCGGAAAATCCTAGTACTGTAACGGATGCGATGACGGTTATGAGGCCGGCCCTCATCCTGTCTGCGGCCTTGGCCGCCCTGATCCTGCAGGCCTGTTGTGGCCCCAACGCCTGCCCCCAGGCCAAATCCGGCGCGTCGGTTCTCGAAACGGCGGTCGGCACTCGCACATAGGCAAAAACCGGTGAATGACATGGTAACACCTGCGATATCTTAACGGACCCTAAGGGGCAGCGGCGATGGGACGCGGAGGTGGGCGGCCTCAGGTCAGGCCTGCTTCATGCCTTTTTGCGGTCCTTGTGCACGGCTGAATTGCGGAGCTGGCCTTCCATCACTCCGTATTTCTCCACCACGCCCATGCGGGAGAAGACTTCTTGCGGGGTCGCGGCCCCGGCCACCAGGCCCGCATAGGCCTCTATCTTGGTCCGTAGGGTCTTCGCGTCCTCGTAAAGGGCCTCGATGCGGAAGCGGCGGACGCCCTTGGCCAGCAGGGACGGCACCAGCATGGCGGCGCTCTGGGGCTTACCGTTGAACATGGTGTTGCGGCATTCCTGATCGGCCTTGAGGGGATGAAGGGCGCCGGTATGATCACGCAGTTCCACCCGATGCTTTTCGCACGGCTTGCCGCAATCTTTGAAGCTTGAGCCCTCGCTCAGGAATGCGGCGAATACGCAATGTTCCATATGGAAGCTGGGGAGGTATTGGTGCACGGTGATTTCCAGCCGCCGCACGGCACCGGCGTCCGCTGCGGCCATGGCCTCGATCAGGTCAAACAATTGCCATTGATTCAGATCATATGAAGGACAGAGGGATGCCAGTCCCTTGCCCGTCAGGTACGCCGCCGTGAGGGAATTGCTGACATTGAGGCTGAAATCCCCTTCCAGGGTCATGCCTTTGCCCGCCAGATATTGCAAGGCGCCCAGGTTCCGGACCAGCACCGCATCCGGGGCGATGGCCTCGATGACCTTGAGGTTATGATACTCCGAGGGCTTGAGAATCCGGGTGGTGGCGATGCCGGCCCTGAAGCCGAGGCCGCGGATAATTTCAACGGCGCCTTTGTAGTCCTTGCCATGCTCGAAATCCAGGTACACGGTGTGCAGGGGCAGACCCGCGAGGGATTCCAGAGTAGAACGCTCACGCACGAGCAGGTTGAGACGGGTGGGCGTGGATTCCGCTTCAAATCCGACCGGCGCGGATGGCTTCAAGGCATCCAGGGCGGCGGTTTCCATCCAGACCAAGGCATCCTGGGAAGAACGGACGCTGGCGGGCGCACGCCCATCCCTCAAAGACTGCATTCCCGCGACGGCGGCCTGTCTGGCTTTGCGGACCTCCTTGTCGGCGAGGAACAGCCCGGAAGCCACGGCGAAAGCGAAATCCCTGAGGTGGTATCCCGAACCCGAAAGGCCTCCCGCTTCCTTTTCGGCGCGCTTCCGGGTCATGGCGGTGGCGGGATTGTTGGCGGATTGCAGTGGTACCGCCGATTCACCAAAGGCCGTGCGGCCAGCTCCGTCCGATACCGTAACACGCAAGGGACTCCCCGCCTTTCCTTCCATGCGCACGTCCAGGGGAAGGGTCTTCCAGCGGGACTTGTCCGCGAAGCTGCGCCGGATTTCGCGCTCCAGGGAGGGAGAATCGTTCAGGTAGGCCACTGCCCCCAGGGGCACGTCCTCGGCGCGGAAGTCATTGGAGAAGGAGACGTACCAGCCGTCCGAGACGGGCTCGGCCGAGAATATCCTGCCGCCCCAGGAACGTTCGGTGCGGAGCCCGGCGACGCCTTCGGTAAGGTATTCCACGAAAAGAAGTCCGTCCCCGGCCTGCAAAGGATGCTTCGACCCGATGCGCAAGGATCCGTTTCCCCGAGAGGCCACGGTTCCGATTTCCAAGCCCCGGTGCGACCCGTAGCGGCCGTCCACCAAGCGTTGGTGGTCCACTCCGTCCATCCATCCGTTGAAGAAACCGCGCGAATAGGTGATCTGCAGGTCGTCCATGGCCGCCTTGTCCGGCATCCCGCCTTCGATGGCCTTCCGATACGCCGATGACGTGGACGCGACGTACTGCGGGGTCTTGAGGCGCCCTTCAATCTTGAAGGAATCAATCCCAAGTTCCATCAAGGCAGGCACGTCGTCCAGGCCGCAGAGATCCTTGGGGGACACCAGATAACGGCGGTCGCCCAGATCGCGGCGCTCCCCATCCACCATCAGGTCGTATTCCATGCGGCAGGATTGGGCGCATTGTCCCCGGTTGGCGGAACGGCCTCCGAATCCTTCGCTCGTCAGGCATTGGCCCGAATAGGATACGCAGAGGGCTCCGTGCACGAAGACTTCCAGTTCCTTGTCGGTGTTGCTGCGGATGAGGGCCATTTCCTTTAGGGAGACTTCGCGGCCGAGCACATAGCGGGCTAGGCCCAGATCCTCCGTAAGGACGATGGACTCGTGGTTGGTGACCGTCATCTGGGTGGAGGCGTGGATGGCCTGGGTGGGGGAAAAGAAGCGCATCAGGAGGGCCAGCCCCAGGTCCTGGACGATGAATGCGTCCACCCCGGCGCTCAGGGCACGGGGGAGCTCGGAAAGTAATTGGCGCAGTTCCTTTTCGAAAATCAGCACGTTCAGGGCGAGGAAGACCTTTACGTCATGCTTGTGGCAGAAGGCGATCATTATATCCAGGGATTCCCAGGTATGGTCGATGGTGCGGCCCCGGGCGTTGAAACCGGGAAAACCGACATAGATGGCGTCCGCGCCGTTGTGGACGGCGGCCATGCACATGTCCATATCGCCCACGGGGGCGAGTACTTCGGGTCTACGATCTCGGTTGGGCATTGTCCCTGTGAATATAGGAAGACCGGCGGGTCCGGTCCTGGTGGGGGCCCGCCTTGAAGATTTGGGGTAATGCCGGGATTTGGATGTAAAATCTTGGAAAATGGGATAAAATGGACCAAGAGTCAAAAAAGGAGTCTCATGGGTATTACCATCCATTACCGGGGTAGGGTTCATCCTAAAACCCCCGTAAAACAGTTTTACATTCTCACCCAATTGATTTGCAATGAGAAGAAATGGACCACCACGGGCATGGCGGAAACCGACGGCCCGGCCATCCTCGTCCATCTAGACGAAGAGATTCCTTACAACGGAAAGCTCACGACCTTTTCCGTCAAAACCCACGAGAATTGCGAGCCTTTATTGTTCCAGATCACCCATGAAGGATATTTCCGGAACTGGTGCAAAACGCAATTCGCGCCCATCGAGATCCACAAAGGCATCGTCGACCTGTTCGAACAGGTGAAGATCAAATTGGTGGAGCTCGTGATCGAGGACGACGGAGGGTTCTGGGAAACCCGCGATTCCGAGGTCCTGGAGGAACGCATCTTGAACTGTTACCTGGCAATCCAGAAAGCCAAGGAGGAGGATCCGGAGTATTACGGTCCCATCAAGGGCGAAGACGGCCGCATCGTGGATTTATTGAAATAAAAGCGGGGCGCCTTGGCCCACTAATGGATCCAGGGGTCATCTTCTTCCTTCCCACCTGTCCAAAAATATCTATCTCTCCATGCAGGAGAACTTTCCGTGACGGATCTGCACGTTTACATCGGGACCTATACATCGAACGGGGGCGAGGGGATATACCATTTCTCCATGAACTCGGAAACCGGAGAGATCATCCGGCTCAAGACCATGGTGGGGGTGGTGAACCCGTCATTTCTGGCTATTGAACCGGGAGGCCGATTCCTTTACGCCGTAAACGAAGTGGAGGCCTATTACGGCAGGCCTGAAGGAGCCTTGAGCGCCTTCGCGATCGAGCCCGTCACCGGGGATCTGCGCTTTCTGAATCAGCAGTCCTCCCAGGGCGGTTCCCCGTGCCATCTCTCCCTGGATCATACCGGCCGTTACCTGTTCGTGGCCAATTACGGCGGCGGATGCGTGGCGGTCTTCCCGCTCCATTCCGATGGGGCCTTGTCCCCCGTTTCCAGCCATATACGTCACCAGGGATCGGGCCCCCGTCAGGATCGCCAGGAAGCGCCGCATGTCCATTGCATCCTTCCCGATCCCTTCAACCGGCACGTTCTGGCCGTGGACCTGGGAATCGATCGCATCCTGGCTTATGGATTCGATCCGGACCGCGGCGTTCTGCGTCCCGCAGCGGCCCCCGCCTACCGGGCGAATCCGGGATCGGGTCCGCGCCATCTTTCCTTCCATCCCAACGGGAAGTGGGCCTATGTGGTCCATGAACTGGAGGCCAGGGTTTCCCATCTCGTTTACAACGGGATGAACGGCGCCTTGGCCGAGCTGGGCTCGGTCTCCTGCCTGCCTCCGGGGTTCACGGCGGAGAATTATGCCGCGGGGATCCAGGTGGATCCACGCGGCCGGTTCCTGTACGTATCCAACCGCGGGCACGACAGTATCGTTCATTACCGGATCGATGAAGGGGACGGGTCTTTGGAATTCGCGGGATCCTCGCCCACGGGCGGAAAATATCCCAGGCACTTCACTCTCGATCCCGCCGGCAATTTCTTGTTGGCAGCCAACCAGAGATCCGATTCGGTTTCCGTGTTCAGGGTGGACGCGCACAACGGCTCGTTGGAAAACACCGGCATGAGCGCTTCGGTGCCGTCACCGGTCTGCCTGCGCGTGCACATTCCGCGTCAGCGATAGCCTTCGGGCACCTTCTTCGCTTCTCCTCCGGTCCGTAGGTACTCGCCGAAATGCCTCCGGGCCTCTTTGACTGTTCCCGCCCGGGCGGCGAGCGTCCCCAGATAGAAATAGGGTGCGGAATCTTCCGGGCAGCGCGTGCTCGCTTCCTGGCTCAGGTCGCGCGCCTGGCCTTCGTGGCCGGCGCGCAAATGGGCCTTGGCGGCCACCACCATGAAATCACAGGCCTCAGGATGGCGATCCAGGCCGGTCTGGGCCATGGCCACGGCCGCTTCTACCTGCTGCTTGGCAAGCAGGGCGTCCACCGCCGCCATCAATCCCAAGGGTTCGTCCGGATCGAGCTTGCGAGCCTTGTCCGCCCAGGCGGACGCCTCCTCGGGCTGTTTCATGCGCAGGCAGATGAGGGCGAGATGCGCGGCCGCTTCCGCCGAGGCCGCGGCCTCGAAGGATTTCCTCAGGTTTTCCGCCGCCGCCTCGGGCTTGTCCTCTTTCGCGAATGCCTGGCCCAGGCCGAGTAGTCCCTTCGCCCGCCAAGAGGGCTTTTCCGAATCCTTCAGTTCCAGGAAATAATGGCGCGCCTCCCCGCCGCGGCCCATTTTCAGCAGGACCAACCCGTGGCGGTACTTGGCCTCGGGGTAATCTTCACGATACCGTAACGCGGCGGTGAAATGCTTTCCGGCCTCGGAGTATTCCCTGTGCGTGGCGGCGGCGCGTCCCCGCAGGAAATGCAGCTCGGGGTCGTCCTGCTTTTCTGCGGCGAGCTTTTCCAGGGTTACCCGCGCCTGGGCGGCGGAGCCGAGATCGATCTGGGCGGCCGCCAGGGCTTTGCGCACTTCGTAGTCCCCGGTGAAAGGCGAAGCCTGGATCGCCGAGACGGCGCCGCGGATGTCGCCGGAAGCCGCCAAGGAACGGGCCAGTTGCACCAGGCTTTGGGGCGTGGGCTTGGCCGCGTGCAGGCGCTGGAACTCTTGGACCGCTTCCTTAGCCCTTCCCTGGATCTGCAGGCATTGTCCATAGATGGACAACCCTTCCCCCGTGAGCCTGGCGCGCACCGGCTTCAGGATCCTGAGTGCGGCGTCGCATTCCTCGCGAGCGAAGTGGGCGGCAGCCACGGCCGCTGCGAAATCCGCGCGTTGGGGTGCGAACGCGGTCGCTTTCTGGAAATGGGTCAAGGCCACCCCGTCCTGTTGGCGCTTCAAGGCCATGCGGCCCAGCCAATAGTGCCCCTCCGCTTCGCGGGGGCGCGTCTTTACTAGGGAATCCAGCATGGGTTCCACCGAGTTCCAGGAATCCCTGGACAGGGAGACTTCTGCCAATAGAATCAAGGCTTCCCGGGCGGCGGGAGACTTCGAATCGAGGCCCATGGCACGCCACAAGGCGCTCTCCGCCTTTTCGGCGCGGCCGGAACGCAAGTGGATACCGGCCAGCCCCTGGAATCCGCGCGCTTGCCATTCGGGGGATTCCAACCGCGTCAGGGAATCGAATTGGCGTTCGGCTCCGGAGGTATCGGCCAAGGACAGCCGGCCCAGGGCCATGGCGTTCACGGCTTGGGGGTAATCCGGGCGCAGGGTCCCCATGCGTTCGAAATCCGCCAAGGCTTCGCGCACCTGGCCTTGCTCCATCCGGCGCGCAGCGACGTGATACAAAGCCACGGGATTGGGGCGTTTGCCCGCGGACATGTCGCGCACGAGCTTCCAGAGCGGCTCGCTGTCGGGTCGCGGCGGACCGACCGGTTCCTTCGTCTTTGCGGCGTCATTCTTAACGGCAGATTTTTTCGTTTTGCCCGCCTTGGATTTTGGCGGATCGATCAGGGTCGCGAATCTGCGGTAGGAATCCTGTCCCACGACATTCCGGATCTTGGCGAGAAAGGCTTTCTTCTTGGGCTTGGGCACGGCCTTGGACAGGAGGTGCGCCTCCAAGATTTGCAGAACCATGGTCTTGGGAACCTGTCGTTTGGTGATGGACTCCGGGACATCCTTTTTGGACGGTGAGACCAACATGGTGCGGATGGAGCGGCTGAGGGCCTCCACGGAATCCGGCGGCACCTTGAGTAACGGCTTTATGGCCACGGGCACGGGAATCGCGTCGGTCTTAAGGGCCGAGTCCAGGGCATGGGCCAGGTATACTTCCGCTTCGATCGGCCACTTGCGGGTTTCGATCTCCGCCCACAACAGGGACGTCCGCAGGACGCGATAGGCTTCGGTGGAATCTTCCGCGTCGAAGAAGCGGCTCAGGGTGACGCCGTTCGTCCTGGCTTCCCGGTGAAATCGGGGCAGGCTCATTTCAGCAAGCATTCCCTGGGCCAAGCGGGAATAATAATCCGGCGCCGCCTCCTTTTTTTTGCCGGCGGATCTAATGGGCATTCCGCCTTGCGTCGGGATCCGGTCGAGGGTGAAAAACCTGGAGAGCGTATCCTCCTGGCCGATGGTCACTATGCGCAACAGGGGAGCGGGCAGGTATTCCTTTCGATCAATGGATATCGTATAGGTGCCCGGGGCCAGTTTGGCGAATCGGTAGTCACCTTGTTTTGAAGTCGTCTTGACGGCGATCTTCCTTCCCGAGGCGTCAAATAAGGCGATGCGCGCTCCCGCGATTCCCTTGCCCGTGGAGGACGCCTCCAGGGAGGACCGGTCCACCAAACGCCCATGCAGGCTTTCGCCGGATACGGGTCCCGCGAGGGTCGCCAGGATTATCGGCAAAGCGGACAGAAAGGACCAGGAAACGAAGCGCATGCGGCAAACCCCTCTGACTGTCCAGGACGATGCGAAATCCAATGGATTTGGAAGGGCCGGGATTCTCCTGCCGGCGCGATGGCTTCCGGACCCGGTGGCCCCATCGTAAGGTAAGCCGGAACCCCGGAGGAAGCAGGGCGAAAGTCCGCGGGATTAGGGGAGGCGGCCTCTCGGGGGGGAAGGATTCACGACCGGCTCAGTCTCAGGGTCGGGGCGCCACCATGATCCGCCCTGGGCCGCTAAATCACGGGAAAGCGGCATGCGCAAGGCGCACCTGTCAGCAGGAACAATCCCATGAAAGCGGGGATTCCGAATGGAAGCTGAAGGCGGGGAGCCATGGATTGAAAAAAGGCTTCTGCTGCGGAAGGATCCAAAGGCGATGTGAAGAAATCGGAGCGCCCTGAATCGCAGCCCCGAAGGGATGGACAAAACCGGAAACCAACCTTTGCGACCCTTGTGAAAATGGCTTACCTGGGACTCAGTTTTCCTTGAGTTCGGCGATAATCTTCTCGGCGTCCGGATCCTTCTGATCCGCGGCCTTGAGAAACCATTTGAACGCGGTGGTTTCATTGCGCTCGACGCCTTTGCCATTGCGGTACATCTGCCCGAGCTTGACCTGAGCCTTGGGATGGCCCTGCTCGGCGGCGGCCTGGAACCATCGCACCGCCTGGAAAGTGCTCTTCTTGGTACCTTTGCCGGTACGGTACATGAGCGCGACCTTGTACTGGGCTTCGGTGAAACCCTGGTCGGCCGCCTTTTTAAACCACCGGAAGGACATCGAGTCGTTCTGGGAAACGTCGTTCCCCTCTTCGTACATCTTGCCTACTTGGAACTGGTCTTCCGGAGACCCGTCCGTGGCCTTGCGGATGAAAACCTTGGTCGGATCTTCATCATCGGTCACGGCGACCGATCCGCTCGCCCTCGGCATAGCGGGAGCGGGTACCGGACTTGCAATCGGATAGCTGCCGTCCGGCGACCCGGAAGATGCCTCGCCAGGGGCGGGAACCGTCGCCGGCCCCACAACCGAAGAGTTTAGCTGTTGAGTCTGGGTTTGGTGGGTGATTTTGAGAAAGGGAAACATCTTCAGCTTGGCCAAAGCGAACCCGACCAAGGCGAGCATGATCAGGGCCAGAGTCAGGCTTTTGCCCATGGGAAATGATGAGGCGCGCCGGCGCTGGAACGGGGTTGATAGCGCTTTTTGGAGCATGGGAATGGTACGGGTTTGCGAATCCTCTGCCATTGCCTGTGGGACCGGGGGCGGAGTGCTGTTCGTGATAGGTACCCGGCGCGTTTCCCAGGACTTGGCCTTGAATTTCGTGGTCTTGGGGCCCGACTTGGTTTGCAGGCCGTTTTCCTGCGCGAGACGGAACAGGTCCTGGGTCACCAGACTTACCAGGGAGTAGATATCGTCGAAGACTTTGGCGCCATGCTGCCGTTCCAGTTTTTCCCGGAACGCCTTGAGTTGCGCCACCCTCCCTGGATCGCGCTCGAAGTGGGCGGGAAAGAGGCCGGTTTTTTCGTCCCGGAGATAGACCAGGACGGGTTTGCCTTGGGCGGCTCCTTCGTAGTATTCGGCTTCCCCGTGGGAGATGTCGAGACCTGGAGCAATCACGCCTTGCAGGTGTCCTACAATCATGACGAGAATGTCGCTACTGCGGATTTCCTCTTTCGCGAAATCCAGGGGCTGGATCGAGCGCGGACAATAGTAGCTCAAGGATGGAAACTGACTACTCAATCCCTCCAGTCCGTCCAATACCGCGTTCCGTTCGCTGACCAGATCGCGATAAGTGCTGCACACAAAGACATGGAGGGATTTTTCCATGGTATCCCCAGGTTTTATCGTGAAGGCTCCCCCTGGCAAGCGGGTGGCCGATTCGGTTCACGTTGGTCGCCGGTTTCCACCATGCGAGGGATCCGGCCTTCCGATGCCCTGGCAAGGCCCGATTACGCGTGAACTTTGGGAGGGAAGCAGCCCTGGCCCGCTGTACCCCGATTAGGAGGTAAGGGGGATAACGCTGGTCCCAGTCTGAACAGTCGAAATCTACTTCCTGCCTAGTAACAGGTCAATCGGAAGGAATTCTCCCGGTTTGTCCGGCCATTGTAAACTATCAAATAACCTACGGAAAAAATAGCGGTGGGGCGCGTCCGGCGCGCCACAAAGGGCGTCCGAGAATCCCAAAGAGTTCAACCCCCGGAGAACAGCGACCAGACTAGCGGCTTGCCGGTGCTTCGACGGATTCGCGCCCTTCGAGGACGACCAAGTTGCGATGGGCCTGTTCGGACAGGGAATCTCCCGCCAGGGCCGCCAGGAATTTCTCCCGGGCCAGGGCTTTCTCCCCGCTGACCAAGAAGCAAACGCCCAGGTTCCCCAAAGCTTCCGGGAAGCCCGGCAACGCTTCTTCGACCAGGCGGTACTCCTCCCGCGCGGCATCCAATCTGCCCGCGGCCCTGTGGGCATTGCCGAGGTTGAAGACCAGGGCGGCGAGCGCTTGATCGGGCTTGGCATCGAATAGGGAGTACCAGGGACGTTTTCTCAGGGAGAACGTCTCGCGATAAAAGGAATCGGTGCGCGGGATGCCTCGGCGGAGGGTTTCGATATTACGCGCGGGACGGTCCACGGAATCCGCGCTCCCCCCGGTACCGCCCCGGTCCCGGCCGGTACCGCCCCGGTACCGGACGGCTATGTGGCCGGGAAGAAACACCGGGACCAAGGGAAGATCCAGCGAGCGTCCCAAGGCCAGGTAAAGTAGAACAAGGCCCACGCAGGAGCCCTTACGGTGCGCCAGCACCAGACTGGGCACGGAGGCGGACAATGGAGCGGAGTCGAGAATGGGAACGATGCGCAGGGAGTCGAAGACGAATGCATTGATCACGGCGATGCGCGCCGAATCCGCGGCCACGCTATCGGCGAAGGCGACCGCAGCGAGGGCGGGTCGCAAACGCAGGGTATAGGCATAAAGGCTTTCCGCCAATCCGGATCGGATGCTTTCACCCGGCTCCAAACCAAGAACCTCCCGGGCCGCCAGGGCATCCAGGGAGACGAGCCGATCGAGAAAATCGGAAGGGTGTTTATGCAGGATGGCCGCGGCCTGGGAGGCCGGATCCGGCGGTTCCAGGCTGCAAGCCGCAAAAACCAGGGCCGCCGGTAGAACCGCGCGGAGCAAGCGCATTCTCACTTGGCCGCCCATCCTCCCGGATAGACGAACAGGTCCCGCGCGGACATCATCCACACAACCAAGCGTTTGGAATGGAGATACTCCTCACCCCGTTTCTTAAGCTTTCCCGGCGCTTCCGG
>JALYSE010000314.1 GCA_030854955.1 Fibrobacterota bacterium
AGATGACACGAACGGTGTAAAACTCGTCCCACCGCGATAAACACATAAGCTCGGCCAGCTTCGCTTCTGCGATTGTTTTGTTTAGCGTGACCCCTAACATCTCCCAGCGTTCGTATCCGTCACTCGCGAATAACATGAAGGCATTAAATTCCTGGCCCTGGGGCTCCCTTGGTGGGACTACGGGGTCTGTCGCCGATTTCAAGCTAACGCCACAATTACAACAGTATTGGGTACGGTTATCTAGTCGGCTGGTGTGTGCGCAATTTTTGCAAGTGACGGCCACGCTCATTACGCTTTCCTTTCTCTATTGCCCATTTTACTGGTATCGATAAAATGGTTTTTGGAGGTCAAATGCCACCCCTTTTCGCCACCAAGATTCCAATAATAAGCCCGCAGAGAAAGCAAATAGCGCCAAGCATTTCTCGACTGGAAAGCAATTGATGACTCATTTTTTAACTCCATTGGGTTTGGTTTTCGATCTTGAAGGAGCCTGTCGCGGTATTGGGTCCGGCCTTGGGTCCCTATTCCAATCCAGATTTCCATAGAAAAAGCAGATTTTGCAATCGCAGCATTTCCCGAGAAGACGATCATGAGAATCTGAATACCATTCAAGCAGATCCCATAAGTCCGCTTTGTCCTTTTTAGCCTTCATGCTGTCCTCTCTGGAATTGTGTAACTGGAAACCCGATTCAACCATCCATGCTCAAACCTGGCTAGGCTGGGACGGGCGGCAATGAGCCCCCGGTAAAACCGAGCGGTCTCGGCGCAAAACTGATTGCATAGCTTCACCCCGTCCGTCTTGTTGATGGCCTCCAAAGTCTTGGGTCCTATCTGCCCATCTGTTTTGACCCCTAGGAGGCGCTGCAGGCGCTTTACCGCCGTGTGGGCCCCCTGGTTCACGGCAAAGCTGAAGATGGCGCTGGCGAGCTCCTGGTGGTTCACCTGGGTTAATTTCAAGGGTGCCCAGTATTCGACCATATACCATGTCGCTGCCAGGGGCTTGGTTAGGTTTTTCACCTGGGTGGGCATATCGGTTTCGGGCCATTGGTGGCGAAAGGCATCGAGGGCCCGCTGGGTAATTCCGTACTGAGTCGGTCCGCCGGGGTCGGCTGGGTCGTTTGAATACCCGCCTTCCCAGACCATAAGCTTGTGAAAAGCGGAATTAAAGGTGCTCACTGGACAGATCTCCATTTCTCCCAAAGCTCTTCACGGCTTGCCGCAAAAACATTCTTCCCGCATGTAGGGGGCCTTCCGATAACCCATACCGGGGGTTCATAGTTCGGGAGGTAGTGGGGCTCATGGACCATCTGGCATTTCAGGCAGGGCGGGTTAAGGTCCACCAAGGATTTTCCACGCTGCCGCCGCCGCGAGAGGAACTTGGCCATTTCCGAGGGCTCTAATTTGGTGGCTTCTAAGGGCCATCCCATTAACCACGCGGTCCAAGTTGGGTTCAGTTGTCCACCAACCACCTCCGGCAGTTGTGGCGTATGGCCATTGTCCAAGTTCGCGCCGGTCCCGCTCCGCCAGTCCCGCGCCGCTGGGCTGGGAAACTTTGCTGCTGCCTTCCGCAAGTTGTCCCCGCCATCCCTGCCGCTGTTCCCTGGGCCGCCCGTCCCGTCCAATTTCGTAGGGGTGGGCCAAATCCGGACGGCTATCCCCAACGGCATCCCGAAGCCGTTCCCGTTCTTCTTCTCGGCCTTCACGCGCTCCCGGCGCGCCGTCCAGTTCTCCAGGCTTTCCGAGGCGTTGAAATTCCCCGCAGATGGCGTTGGCCACATCTTCGCCTGGGCGGATAGCTTCGGTTCCCCGCGGCTGTTCCATTTCCCGGCGGTCCGCTCTACCGAATCGTCCGCTACCGGAGTCTGCCGCTTCTGGACCTGGGCGGCCAGAGACTGGAAGCAATTCGCTGATCGGTCCCCCATCCGCTTGACGAATGTTTCCGACCTCTCCCCCTTGCCTATGTCCGTTGCCCTGGGCATGAGCCAGACACCACCACCGCATGCGCTCATGGTTGGCACCAACCTCTGAAGCGGCCAGGCACGTCCATCTCGCATCATACCCGCGCTCGGCCAGGTCCCCGAGAACTTGCCCAAGTCCTCGACTAGTGATAGCTGAGACGTTTTCCAGGAATAGGAATCGGGGTCGTATAACATCGGCGCATCGCAAGACCTCCCGATAAAGTCCGGAGCGTTCGCCGTTGATTCCATCGCCTCGACCGGCTGTGCTAATATCTTGACAAGGGAAGCCCGCATGGATGCAATCCACGGCCCCGGCGTATTCGGATGGATCGAACAACCGGGCGCTTCCCTCATGCACCCGCAGGCCGGGGAACCATCCATCGGCGGCCCGGCTTCGGAGGATGGCGCAGGCGTAGGGGTCCCACTCAACGGCAAAGGCGGGGGTATGTCCGAGGATGAGATCGGCGTATAATCCACCGCCACCGCCGGCGAAAAGATGCCCAGTTGCAAACATTTATTCTCCTGGTTGTTAATCGGCGTAGCCGTCAAATTCTTCATTCCTTCGCCTCCCGCTTTTCCTTCTCCTTAGCCTTATTTCTCCGCTTTCGATTCTTCCGAAAGTTGCAATTAGCGGTTGAGTCAAATGAATCATGAAACCGAGAGGAGACCAGGGAGGCGTCCGCCCCATCCCCCATAGGTACCCGAAGGGGGGCGGGCTGTAGGATATGGGACTCATTCGGCTGGCCCTGGAGGCGACCCGTGTACCCTGGTGTGAGCCTCATGCCTGGCCCCGCACTTTTTGAAACTCGGCCAGAATAGCGGCCATCTTCTCCCGCTTGGCCAGTTTTTCCGCTTCCTTCCGTTCCTTGCGCCGTTGGCGGGAAATCCGGTAGTACTCGCGGGCCTTCTCCGGATGGGCCTTTCGCCACTTTCGGGATTTCTCAGTTGAGGTCATCCCGCCCATCAGGGGGTCCCCACCAGAGCTGCTGCGGGCTTGGTACGGAAGCTGGTCCAATCGCAAACAATTTTATCCCCGGTCTCATGGATTCGGGAAATGATTGAAGGACCGGCGGAGGTTACGAAAGCCTCCGGCGTCTGGTTGGTGATGAGTAAGGTGTCATCCATGTTGTCGTACCGCTTGTCGATGATGTGGTTCAAAAGCCGGTCCTCGAAGGGGGTTTCCCCGCGCTCTTCCATGGCGTCGATAACCAGGAGTTTCGGTTTGATGAACCGATTGATGACCTGGGACTCGGCGTCCCCCTCCTTCCGGTAGGCTTCCCGAAGTGCTATGAAAATGTCCAGGGCTTTGATGTACATGGCTGGCCTTAGAAGCTTGAAACAGCACCTCCCGATTAGGGCGGTTCCAAGCTGAGTTTTGCCCGTTCCACGGTTTCCCATGATGACGTAAAGGAAGCCGGTCCCAATCTTCTCCTTCAGATGGTCATATTCCTCACGCCAAGGCCCCTCCACGGGTATTTCGAAGGCGGCATGCCGGGAAGGCACTTGGGACTTCCCCCATAGCGTGCTCGCCTTCTGGTGGCGTTCTCGTTCGTCATCGGCAAGCATCCTAGCCTCGCGTTCGGCCTCTCTCTGATCCGCCTCGGCGTCAGAGACTGAGGTTTTCAGCAAATTCTCTTGAATCCTTCGCAGGCTTTCCGCTATGGGATCCGGGACGTTTTCCATTTTTTTCCTCGTTTGGTTCAAAAACACCGCGATAACAACGTTCGACCGAAAGCTGAAGCGATAAAACCGCCTTTTCGATTGGCCATGAATGAAGTTTGTTCAAAGCCAAAACCATGGCTCTGGGTCCGTTGTCCCACTTCATCCGCCTGCGCATATCAAGCCAAGCCGCCCAATCCGTGCTGAACTCTGGAGCCAGCAGGAAGGGATAAGTGCCGTTTTCAAGGAACGCGAATTCCTTTGCCTTTTGCGCCGTTGCTAAGGTTTGGGGAATGTTCTGGGGAACCTTCAATGGCATCAAATGTTCCGGACCAACCCGGTTCAAATGATTTATGATTTTGGTTAGGTTGGGTTTGGTTGGGTTGGGTACGGTTGGGTACGGTACGGTACGCACGCCGTCCGCTGGATGTCCGCCGGACATCCCATGGACAGATTGTGATGTCTTTCGGACATCCCGTTTGCGTTCCTTATCCGCGGCCCTTCTCTCCAACAGTTTCCCGGCATATTCATACCAGTCATGAAGGCACGCGTC
>JALYSE010000111.1 GCA_030854955.1 Fibrobacterota bacterium
ATCGAAACAGGCCGCCAACAGGACCGAGAGGGAGAAAAATGAGAACAGTTTGAGAAAACCCACAACGACTCCTTTGAAAATGGGTGAAGGACGGGAAAAATAGAGTTCACAAACCCGTCGTGTTGCAAGTGAGCGGTATCACAATGAAGCGATTGAAACGCGAATGCAAAACCAGTGTGATCGAAAAAACAGGTCGTGCATCGATCCCGAAGGCACAAGTTGGAATGGGGCTAAGATCGCGTTGGGGTACAACCTCTCCGAGAGAAACATTCGCCGGGTAGTGGAGTAATCCTCCCCCGGGTATTTCCGGTCCCACGCGCCAAGGCGGGTCCGCGTTCCTGGCTAAGCGCTCCCCCGGAGCCTGGTTGAAGGGAACCGATAGGGTAATGACCGCCGCCAATGCGGAATGTTCGGTCTTTTGGAAGGCCGGTCCGCTCTTCACCTCACAAACATCGCCGCAACCGATAATGCCCCAATGGTTTGTTCGGAAGCCCATACCGCCGAAAAGTAATATCTTAAGAGAATGAAAGACAAATTCGGCGAATTTCTGGGCGTGGCCATCCGAGCTGCGGAAGAAGCGGGCGGCATCGCCCGATCCATGCAACATGCCCTGCGGGACATCCGCTACAAGGGCGAAAAGGACGTGGTCACCGAGGCGGATTTCGCCTGCGACGCGGCCATCCGCAAGAGTCTCATGGCCGCCTATCCCGCCCATAACCTCATTACCGAAGAGGACGAGGCCGTGAACCGGGGCAGCGAATTCACCTGGTACGTGGATCCGATCGACGGTACGGTCAATTATTCCAGGGGTTTCCCACTATGGGGCGTTTCCATTGGCCTGCGCCGCGGGGATGCCATGGTGGCCGGATG
Organism: Fibrobacterota bacterium; assembly: GCA_030854955.1. Classification (GTDB taxonomy): domain Bacteria; phylum Fibrobacterota; class Fibrobacteria; order UBA11236; family UBA11236; genus Chersky-265. The sequence goes on from JALYSE010000111.1 coordinate 871, forward strand.
CATTTGGCTTCCCGCCTTGGAGGAAATGTTCACCGTGACCCTGGGGGGAGGGGCCTATCTGAACGGCAAAACTATCCAGGTGAGCGCGGTTTCGGAAATGCACCAGGCCATCATCTCTCACGGCGACTTCAACGTGGGAAACACTCTGGAACAGCGCAAGGAATTGAACGAACGGAACCTGGAATCCCGGGGCCGGGCTGCGGCGGCCTTGCAGAGGGTCAAATGCCTGGGATCGGCCGTGGTGGAGGGCGCCTTCGTGGCGGCGGGACGCATGGAAGCCTATTGCATGCTGGCGATGAAACCCTGGGATGTGGCGGTGGGAAGCTTGCTGGTCACGGAAGCGGGAGGCGCCATTTCTCACCTGGACGCAGGAAAATTCTCGATTGACGGCCCTGACGCCCTTTTCAGTAATGGCCTCCTCCACGCCAAATTGCTGGACGTACTGAAGCTGGGGTAAGGGTTCAGCAAAACCCTGGAGCTTGCCCGCGTAGCGTTTCCAAAGCAGAGCCGAGTCCATTTAAGGATCGAGGAGCGTGGAGCGTGGTTGGGCAGCCTTCTCAGCGACGAACCAAGGTCATTATAAAAGTGAGGAGCGTGGAGTTTGCAAAGCAACCTCCTTAGCGACGAACCAAGGTCATTATAAAAGTGAGGAGCGTGGAGTTTGCAAAGCAACCTCCTTAGCGACGAACCAAGATTATTATAAAAGTGAGGAGCGTGGAGTTTGCAAAGCAACCTCCTTAGCGACGAACCAAGGTCAGGCCTTGTCCTTATCGGACATCGAGGGGTCGAGAAGGTCGCAGACCTTCTGGAGCAGCCCGTTGGGGCTGAAGGGCTTGGGGAGGAAATCTGCCTCCGCATCCCAGACCTCGATTTGGACGTTCACATCGGCATTGTATCCGGAGATATACAGAACCTTCATTTCCGGCCGTTTGGGTCGGAGGAATCTGGCCAATTCCATCCCGTTGGTACGGGGCATAACCAGATCGGCAATCAGAAGGCTGATGGGTCCTTGGTGGCTTTCACTTACGGCCTTGGCTTCGTCGCTATCCTTGGCTTCCAGAACGTGATAATCGTTGATTTTTAGGATCTCTTTGACGAGGGTGCGGTTGGATGCAATATCATCCACGACCAGGATTGTAGGTTGTTTTTCCGTACCCATCTCAAATCTGTCCGCGTTACGCCACCAATCTGGGGCCTTAGCCTGAAAACTATATTATTCCCCTGCCCGAAAGTAAAAAATAGCGCTGCAACACCTCCGGGACAGGATATTTTTTGACCCCAGTTTGCGGAGCTTTAGGGCCGGAACCCGGTGAGGCGCGTTGAACGAGTGGAATGTTTCAACCTTTTGATGGCCTTTTCCTTGATTTGGCGGACCCGCTCCCTGGTCAAGTTGAATCGCTGGCCAATTTCTTCCAGAGTATAACCCGTGTCCACGCCTATCCCAAAGTAGAGCTTGACCACTTCTTCTTCCCTAACGCAAAGGGTGCCGAGCACATTGTGGACCTCGTCCCTGAGACTGCCCACCAGAACGCATTCGTCCGGGCTTTCCGCGTTCTCATCCTTGAGCAAATCGCCCAATTTGCCATCTTCATCCCCGTGGAGTGGGGATTCCAGGGAAATGGGATTGGCGGAAAGCTGCATGCACTCCCGGATTTCACTCTCGTCGATGGCCAGGTGATGGGACAGCTCCCCGGAGGACACCGAACGGCCCAGCTTCTGCTCCAGCTTAACGCTGGACTTGCCGATGCGATGGATGGCGCTCACCCGGTTCAGGGGGATATTGATGATACGGGACTGCTCCGCGAGGGATTGCAGGATGGCCTGGCGAATCCACCAGACGGCGTAGGAGATGAACTTGAAGTGCTTGGTTTCATCGAACCGCTTGGCGGCGCGGATGAGGCCCAGATTGCCCTCGTTAATGAGGTCCGTAAGGGGGAGGCCCTGGTTCTGATAGTTTCTGCAAACCGAAACCACGAACTTCAGGTTCGCGCTGATCAGCTTGTTCAGGGCGCGACGGTCCCCTTGGCGGATGCGTAAAGCCAGGTCGGCTTCCTCGTTCAGGGATAGATTCTTGGATTTACTGATTTCCCGCAGGTAAAGGGAAAGCCCGGTGTCGTCGCCGAGGAATTTCAGGGGCCGATTGGCCGCTACCGCAATAGGCTTTTTCACGTCCGCCAAGGCAGGTCTCCTTTTGCTTGAAACCCTGGTCAGGGATCCATGCAGTTCCTGTGATGGAAAAGCCAGATTAATATGGATTCCTAACCCATGCAGTGCAAGTAAATGTTTTCATCGGCGTGATTAGATCAATAACCTTAAAATAAGACCCTTATAAGGCTGGATCCAGCGGATTTCTCCTGTAAAAACGCCTGATTCTGTTGTTCCGGAGGAGAATCATAAACTCGCTCATTGCCGAGAAAGGGAAGGGAATGACATAACGTATCAATAAGGATTACCTGTTTCCCCGGAATCGACGTCTAAATCGACATGTCCATATCCAACTCCCCCAATCCCGCCGCAATCATCAATGGCATTCTCGCCTTGGGGATCCTTTTCGTCTTGGCCTCGATGGCGGGGATTTTCGCCACCTGGCTGCTCATCGACCGCGTGGCCCATGCCGCCCCGCCGAAGTTGGAGGAGGCTCCCATGTGGGAGCGGCCGGTTTCCGCCGGATTTCCCCCTACGGAATCGGGCGCGCTTTCCACCCCTATCGACTGACGTAACGCAAATGTTACCTGGGACCCGTTTCCCTTAATCGTCTGTATTACCTGGCACGATCGTTACCGGCACGATAGCGAAATTGCGCGAAAATCCGACTCCGCAGCGGCGCTTCCCCTGCATGGAAGAAAAATTGTTATTGATCTCATGTCGCTTTCCGAACGTCCGAAAATCCAGTCAAGCCCGGTGTCCGGGCCGGATTCGATACGACCATTCGTTATCCTCGCCTTGCTGTTTGCTACCCTGACAATCGGTTGTGCGGGATTCTTTCCCGAGCGGACTACGGTTCGGATTCCCAAGGTGGATACCACCCCGCCGATGGCGGCATTGGATGTGGTGGGCAGGGATACCACCATGGTAATGACCGTAGGAGGGGAGCCCGAGGCCCTGATGCTGGCAAGGGGCGACAGCCTCATCTTGATCGCCGTGGGGGTGGACCTCGACGGAGGGATCAAGGACCTTTCCCTATCGGGCAACGCCGTGGTTACCTGCAAAGATCGTAAAACGGGCCAGGTCATTTCCCGTTCAGGCCGGTTCCTGCGCCAATCCGTCTCCGGATCCTCGCCCATGAAAAAGGTGCCGAAGCGCAAGACATCCCGCTTCGTGCTTAGAGCCGGGGATTTCGCGGCCCTTTGCCCGGGAAGGACCGTCGAAACGGCCGTGGGTCAGGCCGCCGTCCGTACCGTAAACTACCGGGGCGGCAACTCGGACAGTCCCCGGCTGGAATTCCGCCTGGTCAGGGATTCCGCATCTTTGGCACCGGCGGTAACCTCGGGAGCTGCGGTAACTTCCAAAATACCACCACTGGCGAGTTCCGCTCAGGCCTCGGCCGCCCTCATTTGCCCGCCGGCCGATCTGTCTTCCGCAGCCTTGTCCCGGGACGGTGCCGGCGCGGCTTCGTCCGCTTTCGGGCTTCCTAAGGCCGGTCCCGATCCGATTTGCAGCGACGGCACCGGACCCGTACCCTTCAAGGCACCTGGCCGCGCGGGATCGGACCCCGACGATGCCGTTTCCGATCCGGCGGCGCCCGACAAGGCCCCAGTCCCGCCCCAAATGACCCCAAAGACACAAGGTTTCTTGCGTCTCCTGTGGGGGGGCTTATATAGTGGCTTGTCGCTAAGGAGTTTGTAGAACAAACTCCACGCTCCTCGCTCTAACAATGAATTCGCGGCTTGTCGCTAAGGAGTTTGTAGAATAAACTCCCCGCTCCTCGCTTTTAACAATGAATTCGCGGCTTGTCGCTAAGGAGTTTGCAGAACAAACTCCACACTCCTCGTTTTTAACAATGAATTTGACCAGAGGCCCGGTTTGCCCTACAATGGAAGCACCGGCTGGCTGAAAACCGCCCGGCGAACCTCCGTTGGCGTGTCCCGTCGAACCGCACGATGATTGGGAAACGCTTCGGTCCTTTTAGGGGTTATGCAATCTGAAACGATTTTGCTTGTCGAAGATGAGGGTTCTTTGCGTTCGGTCATGAAACTCTTCTTGGAGCATTCGGGGTACGATGTGATGGATGCCGACAACGGGGTGGACGCCCTGTTCTTGAGCACCAACCACAAAGGTCCCATCCACCTCCTGCTTACGGACGTGGAAATGTCGCCCATGAGCGGTCCCGAGCTGGCGGAGCAGATGCTGCTCTACCGGCCCGAGACGCAGGTATTGTTTATGTCCGGAAACAAACAGCCGGACGACCTTCGCAACGATATGTGTCTGTTCAATGCCCAATTTCTGGGCAAGCCGTTCAATCCATCCATGCTTCAGCACACGGTGAAGCAGGTATTGGGGGTCCATTTCTGAGCGGACCGAACCGAAATCCCGGCCAGGTCCCCAAGGCACGCCGTGAAAGGCGCTCCTTGCGGGGTCCGCCCCTTCCGGAACGCCGGAGGCGCGGAAATCCCGCACCACCGGCCGTCATCCCCCATCCGGGGGAGCGCCCCACCGTTCCCCGTCCGTATGATCGCTTCGATCTCCTCGATGGAAGCCATCCCTGGCGCGATATCGTCCCCGACGGATACGTGGATTACCCCGCCCGTTACCGCGCCGGTGGGCGCGTGATTTATTTCAATTTCCCCCTGGCCCTGGAGCTGGGGCTGATCCCCACCGGCCATGTCGGCAGGATGAACGCCCGCCTGGAGGCCAAAATCCTGGAGACCTTCTCCCTGCGGATCATCAACGAATACGATCTGGCCCATCCCGAGGGGACCAAGGACGCACGCGTCAAACCCAAAGCCTACATGGCTACGCGGTACCTGCAATTGCAACATCGCGATAAATGCGGGCGCACCTCCGGCGACGGCCGCAGCATCTGGAACGGCAGCATCCAGGCCAACGGCATCTGCTTCGACGTTTCCAGCCGCGGCACCGGCGCCACCATCCTCAGCCCCGGAGCTTCCGCCGCCAATCGCCCCTTGGCCACGGGCGAAACCAGGTTCGGATACGCTTCCGGCACCGCCGACCTCGACGAAATGCTGGGCTCGGCGCTCATGTCCGAGATTTTCTACCGGGAAGGACTCCCCACGGAACGCTGCCTAACGGTCATCGACTACGGGGACGGATCTTCCGTCGGGGTTCGTACCGCCCCCAACCTGGTCAGGCCGGCCCACCTGTTCCGCTATCTCAAAATGGGACGACATGCTGAACTGAAGCAAGCCATGGACTATTTCCTGGACCGCCAGGAGCGGAACGGCTTTTGGAAGCTACCCGCCGAGCCGGCCCTGCGTTCGGCCCGGAGCCTGGACCTCATCGCGCGATCGTACGGCAAGCTCGCCGCGGTGATGGAAGAGGAATACATCTTCAATTGGCTTTCCTGGGACGGCGACAATGTGCTCGCCGACGGGTCCATCCTCGATTACGGCTCCATACGCCAGTTCGCGGCCAAATCCAACAAGTACCGATACGAGGACGTGGACCGGTTTTCCACCAGCCTCGGCGAGCAGCGATACTGGGCCCGCCTGATGGTGCAGGCCTTCGCGCAATCGGCCGATTTCGTGCTCACGGGCGAAAAGAAGCGCATCCGCGATTTCCGCGAGGCCCCCTGCCTCGCCGAGTTCGATAAGGAATTCCGGGACGAACGCGATCGCCGGCTGCTCTGGCGGTTCGGCTTCACCCCCGCCCACATCGGGCGCCTTATGGACAAGTCCCGGGAGGACATTGCCGGGTTTCGCCGCGCACTCGCCTATTTCGAGGACTTGAAGGTCGCCAAAGGCCCCGAAAAACTGCCCGATGGGATCACCCATCGCCCGGTGTTCCTCATCCGCAACCTTCTCCGGGAACTGCCGCGCTTCCACCTGGATGCCGAGGGCGGTCTCCAAGCCGACATGGAACCGGATCGGTTCTGCCGCATCATGGCCGCCTCCTACGCAGGCAAGCGGGACCTGGAAATGACCCCCTCCCGGCTGGGCCATGTCCGCGAGTTCCAGGAACGGTACCGGGCCCTCATCCGTTGCGCCAACGGCAAGGCAGAGGAGACCCTGCGGCAGATCGCCGAGCGCTCGGCCGTCATCAACAACGAGCACCGCTTGACCGGAGACGGCTTGGTCTGGATCATAAGCGAAATCATGGCCGTAAAGGACCGCTTGGAATTGGACGAGCTGCAGGACGCACTGGACGCCTTCATCGACTCCCAAGTGCTCATCCCCGGCAAGTGGAAGCCCATCCCCGAAGAGGATCTGCGCTCGCCCCGCCTCAAGGGACGTCTCTTGCGGAAGATTCAAAAAGAACTCGAGCTTTATAAAGAAACCGTTTGAAATTAGGTTTTGCCTCTTCCAGGAGGCTCCCATGAAAAATTGCCTAGTCTGCCAGACCGGCCAGGATCAGGTCACCCTTACCCGCATACCCTTGAATCTGGACAGCTCCCATTGGGGGGATGTCCTCATCTGCAAGAATTGCTTCGAGGTGCTGGGCGCGGAAGAAGTGAAAAGCCTGATCCAGGTGGCCGTGGTGGAGAAATCTTTCGAACCCGGGAACGTGATTCTGGCAGGTGAAAAGCCCGGCGCGGAGGCGGCCAGGGAACCGGGAGTGCTGGAGTTGCCCGTGAGCGCGGCCTTACTTCGCGATCAGCAGGCATTCTCACGCTTTGTCGGGGAGAAGGTGGGTGCCAAGCTCTGGGACCTCCACCGCAAAGGCGTGTCGGACGCCGTTTGGACCACATCGCTCACCCCCGACGGGGAAGGCGGCTATATCATGGCCGCAGTCTTCGCCCAAGCGCCCGTGCAATAAAAATGGGGCCCGGAATTTCCCTTAGGGGCCCCGGGCCCCGGATCTTTATTTTAAGGGTAAGGGCAGGGAGCCAATATGGGTGACACCGATTATAAACCGATCGAATGCGACTTCCATGATCGTTTGGAAGAATTCGCCGTCACCCGCCGCCGGGTCCGCATTTCCCACGAGTCCGGTCAAGCGCAGGAAAGGCCTTCTGGACAAGTTCTGGAAGGGGGAAGCGGATCCGAGGTCCGCTGTGAAGGACTCATCGAAGATATTTACACCACCGAACGCAAAGAAGAATTCCTCCGCATGGAAGATGGGACGACCATCCGGCTGGACAAGATCAAAGCTGTCTCTCCCGCCGGCTGAAGCAGCTGATACGCCGACTCCCCGCCCCTTGGTCCCGCAGAGGACGCTCGATGTTTGATGAGGTCTCCCGAAGCCCGGCCCGGCGCGCCTCCAGCCGGGAAACCTGTTGGAAAAATCGCCACCCGATAGTCCCAATCCCTTAAAACAGGCCCTGGGGCCCCTTTTTGGAGCCATCGAGCCCGTGGCCCCACCCCGCATAGGTAATCCGGGATTTTTTTTCCGCCGTTTGGTAGAATAGGGAATGCCTTTCAGCGGTCCCGCCTTAAATTTCCCACACCAATTCCGGTATCCATGAACATAAAACAAACACTCGGTTTTTCCCTTGGGCTCTTCTGCTACCTCTTCGCCATCGCCATGTTCTGGTATTTTCCGGGCGTGGAGTCGTGGACCTTTTCCGCCCTGCATCCCATCGCTGGGTTGCAACCGATGTCGGTGGGGCCGCGGGTCTGGATCAACCTTCTCATGGCGCTGGTGGTCTTCCTTCCGGGCGTGCTGGGTCCCATGCTCCTCATTACCCGCGCGCGCAGTTACGAACGGACTAAGCTCATCGCGGGCTGCTTCGCCTTGGCTTGTCTCTATTTCCTGGCGGGCACCGGAGAAACCTTGCTCTACGGCCGCGTGGCGCTCATCGCCCTGCTCTCGGGCCAATTGCTGGCCTTGGGACTGAAGTCGGAGAAAAGCGTGCCTTACAACTGGATGGCCTACCTGGCCTTCATCCTGGCCAACTTCTCCTTCCCGGACGCTGGCATCCTCGCCCTCGCGAATTTCCTGGCGGGCGCGTACCTGTTCGGCGCGGGCGTTGTGCTCTTCATCCAATCGCGCAAAACCCCGACCAAGAAGACGGGTTATCGGGTCATGGTCGGCTAAGCTCGTCTCTATAGAGTTTTGGGCCTCATCTTGAATCCAAACTCGCCGGCGGGAGCCGTTATCCATTTTTGAATTTGAAGCTTCCGGACCCAGGTTCGGAAGCTCTTTGATTTATGGATAAAATAAGGATATATTTCGAGTCCCCTTAAACCGGATATTTGGATATAATGAGGATACTTTCAGGATAAAGCCATGCTGGAAAAGAAGCTCGATTTCCCATTCAATGACAACCAAAAGGTTTTACAGACCGTGGCATCCATCGATCGATTCCACGGCAAATGGCAACTGAAAACGGCCAAGGCTGGAGAAACTCTTAGAGAACTGCGCCGAATGGCTACGGTCCAGAGCATCGGTTCTTCCACCCGCATTGAAGGCTCACTCCTTTCCGACAAGGAAGTCTCGAAGTTGCTCGATGATGTCAGGATCACGAAGTTTGAATCCCGGGATCAAGAAGAAGTCGTCGGTTATTACAACGCCTTGGAAACCCTTTTAGAAAACCACAAAAGCATCCAGATTCGGGAAAGTACCGTATTGAATCTGCATGGCATCCTTTTGAAACCCGTAGGCAAGGACGAGCGCCACAGGGGGGAATACAAATCCCTTTCCAACAGGGTGAATGCGAGATATGCCGATGGGAAGACCAAGATCATTTTCGAAACCACTCCCCCCCATCTTGTCCGGAAGGAAATGGAGGATCTGCTTTCTTGGACCCAGACCCGGATTAAAAAGACGGATATCCATCCGCTTCTCGTGGTCGGACTTTTTGTTTACGAATTCCTTTCCATTCATCCATTCCAGGACGGCAACGGACGGCTTTCGAGGTTGCTTACCACCCTGCTGCTCCTGAAATTCGGCTATGGATTCATCCAATACATCTCATTTGAGCATCAAATCGAGAACAGGAAGAGCGAGTACTACCGGGCATTGATGACATGCCAGAAAAGGCGAAAACCGGGAAAGGCCGAAGATATATCCGAATGGATCCATTTCTTCTTGGGTTGCCTGCTGGAATTGGCGGTGAAATTGGAAAAGAAGAGCGATGGCTTGAAGGGCTCGGGTGGCTACCTGAATAAAAGGCAGTTGGGCGTCCTTGACTTCATCAAGCAATCCGCACCGGTGAAACTGTCCGATTTGACGTCCCGTTTTCCGGGTTTGAGCGTGAATACCCTCAAAAAAGATGTGCAATACCTGGTCCAGGAAGGGCGCCTGGAAAAAACCGGGCAGAAAAAAGGCAGCGTCTATTCCCCAGGCGATGCAGCCTGAAAAACCCTCTCGGCATTGGGCTTGGGCCTCCTGAATGGTCCCCCCCTGGAAATTAAAATCGGGGATCAGAAGGCTTGGGCGAGGTCGATGACCCAGGCGTCGAACAACCTCCCGCCCCCGGGGCGGCCCCAGGCAAAGTCCAATCGGAAATTGAAGATGCCCAGCAAGGGATATCGGAAGCCGAGACCCATGGCCACCCCTTGGCCGTCATTGGGCTGGGTGGGGTCCTCATCGCGCGAAAGCGAGAATCCGTCCTCCGTGTCCCATACCTTTCCGAAATCCAGGAAGGGCACGAACTCCAAGGGCACAACATGGCGCAGGGGATTCTTGGGTCCAAACCGCCCGAAGCTGAAGGGAGCCAAGCGCGCTTCGTACGAAGTCAGGAAATAGGCCAGGGTCTGGTCCTTGGTGGAGCAGACGAATTCGGGTATCGCGTCCGGAGAGGCGCCCGGTGGGAGGGGCACCGCTTCCCACTCCGGGCACAACTCCCTGAAGCCATAGCTGCGGACGCTGCGGCTGCCGCCCAGGAAGAACCGATCGGAGTTGGTCCGTCCGCGTCCGAAGAATTGGCCGCCGTCCAGTCTGGCAGCCAACTTCACCTGTTTCATCGAGGGTAGGTAATAGTAGTAGCCCGTCTGAAGCTCCAGCCAATTGTGCCGGAATTCCGTGAAGCGGAATTTCCTGTCTTCTATCAGGGGTCCGCCGTTTCCCCATGTCGGCGCGAAGCGGATGCCGCGGCTCGGATCTAACGCCTGGTTCAGAAAAGCGAAATAAGCCGTCTGGATGAAATTCAGGTTGAGCGAACGTTCCCGGCTTCCCACGCCCAGCATGCGGCTCTTCGATTCGACTTCGGCGTTCCCGACCAACCTCAGCCAATAGGACCAGGGCCAGGTCAGCCTGGTGCTGTTCACGGTCCGGAAATCACCACCGAACAGTCCTTCCGCCGAATCCGTGCCGCTATGGTGGATGGGCTGGTCCTGGTAGTAGTTGATGCTGAAATCATTGTCGAATCGGATCAGGAAGCCGAAGGTGAGCGGTGAGCCGTATCCGGCGTAGAGATTCTGCCGTAGTGTCGCCAGGGAACCTCCGCCGCGGACCTCGTTCAGGGTGCCCGCGAAATTGCTGTGACGCACATCCGCAGAAATACCAAACCCGGAATAGGTCTCATAGAAAACCGAAGTGCGGAAGTTTCCGGGGATGCGCTCCTCCAACTGGAGGATCAAGGCGCTGCCGTGTTCCGATCCGGGCAGCAGGCTGTCCTTGAGGCGCGCGAAATTGTAGGCCCCGGTGTATTGCAGTTTTTCGATCAACCGATCGTTGTCCGAAATGCGGACGGTATCCCCCTTATCGTACACGACCAGCGATTGGAGCAGCTTGTCCCGGGTGATGCCCACCAGGGTGTCCGCGGGCGCCGCCCTTTGGTTGCGGATGATCAGGGTATCGAAGAGGACGGGATAGGAAGGTTCCACCAGGTAATCCACCTTTACGGTGTGGGTCCCGGACTTCACCGTCACCTTATCGTCCACCTTGATGCGGACATATCCCGAATTGCCGTACCTCTGGAGTAGGAAGCGCCGATCCTGGAAAATCACTTCTTCCTGGTACGGCTCACCGGCCTTGGCTTCCAGGTCAGCCGAATCCACCACCAGGGCCGTCTGGGGCGCCTCTTGCGGAGGGGTGTCCTTGTTATTGTCGACTTCCGCCGTGTCCGCCACCTCGACCACCCGCACCGAATCGAACAGGTACCGTTCCCCTTCGTTGACGGTAAGCTTGGCGTCCCAATCTTCCTTGCCCCCGTCTTCTTTGGGGCGGATGTCAACGTCCACTTTCGCGTCGAAGAAACCGTTGCGCCGATAGAGATCGGAGGTGTAGAACTGGGCGTCCTCCTGCCAGGACAGGATTCCGTCCTTGTTGTACGACTCCGGATCCGCGGCCAGCACTTCCTTGATCTGGCGCGCCTTGAAGAAGACGTTGCCGACCACCTCCACGCGGATGCCCGCCGCCGCCACGGCCGTGAACCACGCGATGAAAGCGACCGACCGTGCCGGTCGCATCGGGAAAAACACCAGCTTCATTGCACGCTGTCCGGTGCGGCGGAGGTTTTATCGCTGGGGACGGGCGGGATTCCCGATACGCCTTGATCGGGGGGGCGGGCGCGCTCCCACTTCCCCCCCCAACCGCCCCAGAAATCATAAGTGTAATTGAGGCCCAGACGTTTCCTCAAGGCGTCCTCTTCCTCGTCCAGCTGGGTTCGGTCCGGATCGGTGAAGACGGCCGCTTCCATGTTCACGTTGTTCTTGAGCCTTCTCCTCCATTCCGGATCCTCGATGAAAAAGGGCAAGGGGGGCCGCCATTCCAGGCCCACGCGGTAATTCCACGGGCTGCTGGATTCGGCCGTTTCCGGAGCGTAGGCGGATTTGACCCGCAGACGGGTGCGCCAGAATTCCTTGCTCAGGAGTTCCAGGGCGATAGCGTCCGCAGACGAAGAGGAGGTCGAAACACCGGTATCGCGTACCGCGGTGGATTTCTTCTTGTCCGAGGTCAAAGCCCCCAGGCCCGTGATCTGTGCGCTTGAGATCCAATTGGCGGTCAGTTTGCCCGCCGCATCGGACAGATATTGGCTGGCCACCGGCTCGAGCAGACCGAACGCCTGATCCGTATAGCTTTCACCGGATCCTCCCCCGCGGAAGGCGGAGGAGTAGCAGCCGCGCCGAACCGAATAGACCAGGGCGGAGACTTCCACGCCGGCACCGCCGGTCCCTTGGCAATCGCTGTCGTAGGTGAATTGCATGTCGGACAGCTCGCCCGTGAGGCGGGTGGTGATGTTGCACGAATCCAGGGTGCCGGCTTCGCAATTGCGGGCCAGCTTTTTCTTGGCTTCCAATTCCACCTTGCCTTCTACCAGGGGCGTGTTCAACCACTTCACATCCATGCGGCGGATAACGTAAGCCTGTTTCTTGGTTCCCAACTCGCCTTTATAGGAAGAGACGCGCCCTTGCACAAGGGCGTAAGGGTAGGTGCCGTACATCGAGACGTTGCCCACATAGCTCATGCGCAGGATGTCGGTTTCGATGCTGTTGCCCCGGCCTGCGGTTTCCACGTCGATTTGGACCTGCATGGGCTTGCTGCGCTTGGCCGAACGGTTTTGTGGCGTCCGCTTGAACAAGTTCTGCAGGGTCTCCATGCTGCGGATGCGGTACCGGACATCGGAACTGTCCAGGGTGGCCTGCACCTTGATGTAGGGCATCCGCGCCCCGCCCGGCGTCCCAAGGGTGTTCTTGCCCAAGGGCGCGCGGTAGGTCACGGACACCCTGGAGAAATCGCCCGCCGCGCGCATGGGCGCCTTCACATGCTCCGCAGAGCCGGATCCGATATTGACCTGCAGGTTCATGGTGGTGGAGTCGCCGCGCATTTCCAGCTTGAAGTCCCGTATCTTGATCTTGTCCCCCGCGCCCAACTGCGCTGAAAGGCTGTTGCCGGCCAAGTTTGCGGTCATGCGGCTGGTCGCCGGATCCAATTCGAACCGGCCATTGACTTCCGTACCGCCTTTGGAACGCAAGGTCAGGTTGGGGATGGCGATTTTTCCGCCGATCATTTTCACCGGGGCGGAGAAGGTCTGCGTATCCAGGCCCGCCACCATGTATTTGCCGCTCAAGGTGTCTGCCTCCAGCCGCAATCCTTTCATTCCTTCCTTGAAGGGAAAGACCACGTTTGCGCGGACCTTCACATCGCGTAATTCTCCGGAGGCCTGGGGCAGCACGGCATCCCCGCGAATCCCCAGGCGGCCGGTCAGACGGTTGAAGTCCTGGATCCGTCCCTGGAAATCCAGGAACACCTTATTGCCCAATCGGGCCCGGACGATCAATCCCTGCTCCTTCGCGAGCAC
>JALYSE010000112.1:0-8305 GCA_030854955.1 Fibrobacterota bacterium
GCCCTGACCATGGCCCATAGCCAGGCTTTCTGCTCCTCGCGGATCACCAATTCAAGCGCCTCGCGGCCTCCCGTCAGAACCATGGTGTTGCTTTGCAGGGCCTTCAGCCCCTTCAGCAGTGGCTTCAGAGATTCCGGCCGGCGGGCCGGATTGGGATTCAGGTAAGGCGCAATCAGGCTCTTCACCATGGAAGGGATCCCGGCGATTCCGGAGATGGAAATACCGGATTGGATTAGGGAGACGACCTCATCCGCAGCTTTGCCGCGGTAATAACGGGCCCCGGAGAAAAGCTCCAACAACACCAAGGCCAGGGAATAGTATTCGGAGACATTTTCCAGGCGGCCTTGGCCGCGCAGGATCTCGGGAGGCAGATAGGCCAGGGTCCCCTTAAGCACCCCCCCCTTGGAGTCAGTCCGGGTGAAACCGTGGAAATGAGCCCGCGCCATGCCCAGGTCGAGGAGCTTGATGCGGCCGGTGAGGTCGGCCATAAAATTCTCGGGCTTGAGATCCCGGTGCAGAATCCCCTTCTGGTGAATGAATTCGACCACTTCCACCATCTGGCGCGCCAAGTGGATCTTGAGCGATTCGGGAAGTCCTGGGCCTCCGACGGATCCGAGCTCGCCCATCTTTCCAAGATCCACGCCTTGGATGTATTCCATCACCAGGTAATAGAACTTGCCATCGCTGCCGTAATCGTTGACCTGCACCAGGGAAGGATGGCTAAGGGAAGCGCACAGCTTGGCCTCGCGCTCGAACCGCTTGATTTCCTCCTCTTTCCCGATAGACGACAGCTTCAACCGTTTGATGACCACCATCCGGTCCAGGCTCACCTGTCGCGCCCGGAAAATCTGGGCTTCTCCGCCTTCGCCCAGCAGGGACCAATCGGAGAAGTCACCGGTCGCGAAAGACATTCAGGATCCCGCGATTTTCTGGAGCGCGGTCTCGATGCGCTTGATTACGGACTGATTGTCCGGGCTCACAGCCAAGGCCTGCTTCCAGGTCACCAGCGCCGCGTCTTCATTGCCGGATTCCCACAAGACGTTCCCGAGGTTGAGGTATCCGCTCAGAAAGGACGGATCGGCCGCGATGAGATATTCGAAGGTTTCCTGCGCCTCGGTGTACCTGCCCAGGTTGTATTGGACGATGCCGGTCAGGTTGAGGATGTACTTGTTCTTAGGATCCACCTGGCGAGCGATTTCCAGGTATTCCAGGGCGGGATCGAATTTCCCCCGGAGGTAGAGCTTGTTGGCCAGATGGAACAGGGAGATGGCGTAATTCTCCGCATAGGTCCCGCTGTCGCCGCCAAGTCGGGCACAGATCTCGTAGGCGCGGACCGCTTCGATCCAATCCTTTTCGGTGTCTTCGCCCAGGGTCTTTTTCTTGAGGTTCAATTCTTGCAGAACCACGGCGTATCCATGCCGGGCCTCGAAGGAGGCGGGATTCCGGTCAAGCTCAGCTTCGAAAAGGCGCAAGGCCCTGGGAAAGTCCCCGACCCGATAGCTTTCCCCGGCGCGCTTCAGATCATTGCCGCACGCGCATAGGAACGTAAGCGCGGCCAGGACCGGCGCGTATTTGCTTATGCTTGCGCTTAAAATTCCCATCTTCAGTGACGATGTCCTAATTCAGCCGGCTGCCAGCCGGCATTCAATTCAGGATGCGGGCGAGTCTTTCGCGGGTCAACCGCGACTTCTCGCCCTCCAGGGTTTCGCATGCCAAATCGATATCGGTTTGGACCTCGGTGAGCAATTCCATAAGCCGCTGTTCCAGGACCGAACTCTCGGCCCCCTCCCACACGGCCTGCACTTCCGCCATGAATCCCCGTTCGAACCCGCGGTGCCAGCCGTCGCGAAGGCGGGTCTTTCCCAGACCGGGAACCAGTGAGGACGGCCTGTTGCCCGGACCGATCCATTCTGTGTAGCGCGCCTTCATGGCCTGCCGTTCTTCGGGTGAGAGTCGGATGAGCCGCATCAGGCTGGATTCAAGATCCGCCGGATCCGCCGCGTTGTTGAGGGCCCGCTTGCCGGACCACAAAAGGGTGGCGAAGGCGAGGAAGGGATCGCTATCCCCCAGGGAGGATAGACCGTTGACTGCGGGGAATCGGAGCTTGTCGTCGTTCTGGAATTGCGGCACGGATTTGGATCCGTTCAGGCCCCCGGCCATTTCCAAGCCGAGCAGAATGGATCCCATCAGTAGGCGCAAGGCTACTTCATCGAGTTCGGCTGCGTCGGCCCACATGGTGGTCTCACGGCCATCGAGGCGATTCTCCGGGTTACTTTTTGCGGAGGGCGAACCAGAGAGGTTGGCCTTGGACACCTGGCTGCCCACGTCCACCAGGCCCGGACGTACGGCGGGAAGCCGATCGCGAAGGCGGAACTGGATGGTGTGCAGGGCCGGCTTGAAATCGTAAAGGGCCGTGATGAGTGATTCCAGGGAAGCGAGGAATCCGGGATAGTCCATGCTGAAAGCATCTTCCATGGCTTCGGCGATTTCGGCGGGCACGCCCAGGCGACCACGGAGTTCATCGCTCTGGATGAGCTTCGCGAGGCGACCGGTTGCGCGGCCGCCGGCGGGAGTGAGGCCGTATGCCAGGCAGGTATCCAAGGATCGGACCTTGGCCAATTGCGAGGCCAGGGTTTTGAAGACCGGCGATTTGGTGGTGAGCTTCTTGCGGATGCGGCCGAGGGCCTGGTCCCAGGTTCCCAGCAGGACTTCGTATTCGGCGATGGAGATGCCTCCCACCACGGCTGCGGCGGGAGTGATGAGGTCCGGCAATGGGGACGGTGGTCGGAATTTTGGATCCGGAGACATGGGCAACCCTGCTTGCGCCGAAAGCGTTCTGGCTTCCGGCGGAAGCGCCACAGCGGCCGCAGGCGCTTGTCGCGCTTCCGGGGCCCAAGGAGAATCGGATACGGAGGCCTGGACGCCCGGCAACCGTGCCGACGACATGGGCTGCGGAATAGGACGCGCGATCTGATCGCCGGATTGCATGGCCGGAAACCGGCCGGTCTGCATGCCTTTGGCCAATTGGCTGGCCTTCTGGATCGCCGTCATGTAATCGAACCGCGCTTGTTGGCGATCTTCGGTGACGCGGGCGGCGGATCGGCGCTCGCCCTGCAAGAGGCGGTTGAAATGGGCGAGGATGGATTGGATCTGCAGATCCTTATGGCCGTCCTGCAGTTGCACCTTGTGTACGATGGCGTCGGCGAGCGTTGTCATGGCCCGTTCCACCGGTCCCTGGGACTTGGCCAGTTTGGCTCCGGCGGCCATCACCAATTCCACGGCGGAATACTTGCTTCCCTGCAATGCGAACCCATCCTCGGTCAGGCTTTCAGGTATCAGCAGGGTCAGTTCCGATCCGAATACGCCCACGTTCTGGAGAAGCTCAAGAAGATCGTCATGATAAAGACCTGTCTCGTCGAGCACCAGTTCCTTGACGATGGACAAGGTGGGGTTGGCGACGCTGCGGTTGAAGAGGACGGTACGGGCTCCCAGGAAAACGTCCATGGGACCCACATGGAACTCCAAGCTGCCATGGCTTTGCTGGTTGAAGCGGGTGGAAAGATCCACGACTTGCAGAACGACAGCCACGGAAAGGGATGGGGCTTCGCGCAGGCTTCCGATCAAGGGCAGGCGGGCGGCCCGGGAAACCAGGCGGAACAGGTCGGCCAGACCACGATAGGTGGTGGGATGGTTCGACTCCAGCAGATCCCGGAAGCGCTTGACCATGCCGGGATCGAAAACCTCACCGGTCTTGCGCCCCTCGGTGATGCGGCGGGCGAAGGCGTGGAATGTGCTTTTCTCCGAGGCGGTCACGTAGGTTTGCCGGGTCTGGTCGAGATCGGCGGCTTGCCGGAGCAGACCCAGGTAGGATCCCAGGTCGTACCGGTTATCTGACAATTTGAGCTGGGCTTCCATTTCCGAGATGAATTGTTGGGAGGGCGGCGAGGCCAGGCGCGCGAATTGGTCCCGGCGCACTTGCAGGAATTTGTAGATATCGTCGTCGAGCTTCTGCCATTCATCCGGGGAGGATTCTACCGGATCCAAATAGTCGGGAGCAGGACAGGCGCGGAGTAGGGAGCGTTTACGGTGGCGTGGACCCGTCGCCATACCCACTTCCTGTGGGTCCAATTTCGCGGGAACGGCCGGTTCGTTGCGGGAAATGACCGCCGCTTGCCGAATGATTTCTTGTGTTTCCTTGACGCCGATGGCCACCCTAAATACTCCATTCTAGGCGGGTCGCTCTGAAGTTTGCAAAGCAAACTCCACGCTCACCGCTTTTCACATACTTCTAGGCGGGTCGCTCTGAAGTTTGCAAAGCAAACTCCACGCTCACCGCTTTTCTCATACTTCTAGGCGGTTCGCTCTGAAGTTTGCAAAGCAAACTCCACGCGCTCCGTAGTCCACTAAACCCAAATCGTCTAAATCCTTTTATTCCACCGACTTACCCCTAACCCGGCCGGAGGCGGAACAACGCTCGTTAATATAGCTTCCCTTGACATCCTCCCCGCCCTAAAGGACGGGGATTCCTGAACTTATATGAATAGAAACCAATTTCGTTCTGCAGGCTTCTTGCTTCCTCGGGTCTCTTGCGAGCTCACCTCCACAGGCCGATGCGACGTGTCTCGCCGCCAAAATATTCTTCCCCGCGTTGAGGTCGGCGTTGTCTTCGTGCCCGCACAAGCGGCATTGGAACACCGCTTGGCGAGCTCGATTCTCTTTCTCACAATGGCCACTCACCGGACAAGTCTGCGACGGGTAATGCGGCCGCACCTTCACCAATTCACCGATCCGCCATGCGAGCTTGGACGCCAGCATAGTCTCGAAGGCGTGCCAGCCCTGGTCAAGGATGGCGCGGTTGAGGCCGCTCTTGGCGGCACCATTTTTCCCTGGCTTCTCGACCGTGCCCTGGGCGCTCCGGGTTATGTTCCGGGTCTTGATCTCTTCGATTACGACGACGTCGTGGTTCTTGACGATGCATGCCTTTTTCCGAAACGCTAACGCATCGTTGTAGACAAACAAACAAATACCCGCGTACCTAAAAGCCTGATGAGTCTGCT
The DNA here is from genome assembly GCA_030854955.1 of Fibrobacterota bacterium. Classification (GTDB taxonomy): domain Bacteria; phylum Fibrobacterota; class Fibrobacteria; order UBA11236; family UBA11236; genus Chersky-265. The sequence goes on from JALYSE010000112.1 coordinate 5,058, forward strand.
CAGGATTAAGGTGGAGTTGGAACTGGTAGCCTTTCGTCACCTTAGAAAAGTACCTCAAAGAAAGGGACAAAAAATTTCCCCAACAAAAAAAGGAGTAAACCAGCGGACGCCTAATATCCCCACCCGGAAGGATGGGGTATTGCGGCGGTCCAGGATAACTTATAGTCGATCGGCAAACCCCGGTCATGGATCCCTGTCGATCCACAAAAAAAGTCTTCTTGAACCGGATCGGACCCGGCCATTTGGGAATGGCCGGGTGCCGGTACCGTCCGGAACGCCTTGCGTTGCGTCCGGAACGGCCACTGGAGCCGATCTGGGAGATTTGCGGGCGCCCAGGCAACACCTTGCGTTCCGGTTGGAAATCGGGGTCGAAATGGCTATTTTACCCCCTTTCCTATGATAATCCCACTGCATCCCAGACTTACCAACGCCGAACTTCGCGAACTCGAGGAAATCACATCCGAGTTTGGGGTCCGGATCCAACCGATCCACGGTCACGAGCGCTCCATCTACGCCATTTTGGGGGATGAGACCTCCCAGGATTTGATCAACCGCATCGAGGGCCTGTCCTTCGTGGAGCGCATCGATCGGATTCAGGCCCCCTACAAGCTCATGGCCCGGGAAAGCAAGCTCAGCAGCCACCGGGTCAAAGTCGGGAACAAGACCCTGCCGGGGGATTTCTGCGTCATCGCCGGTCATTGCACCATCGATCCCAAGCAAAAGCAGTTGTTCCTGGACACAGCTTGCGCGGTCAAGGAAGCCGGCGCCGATATGATCCGCGGCGGCGTCTGGAAACCCCGGACCTCGCCCCACTCCTTCCAGGGCGATGCCAAAAGCCTGGACATCCTCCTGGAAGCGCGCGAACTCACGGGTCTCCAGATCAACACCGAGGTGATGGATTTCGAGCAACTCAAAATCTGCGTGGACGCCAAGGTGGACTGCCTGCAAATCGGCGCCCGCAGCGCCCTTAACTACCGCCTGCTCCAGCAGGTGGGCGAACTCACCAAGGATACCCAGACCCGCGTGCTTCTAAAGCGGAGCATGCATATGGGACCGGTTTCGGAATTCATCCTGGCCGCCGAATACATCGTAGCCCAGGGCAATCCCAACGTCATGCTGTGCCCGCGCGGCACGGTCCCCACCATCGAAGGCTTCCGCAACGCCCCCGACGAAAGCATCACCCTGCTCTTGAAGGAAAGGACCTGGGCTCCCGTGGTGGTCGACCCTTCCCATAGCGTCGGCAAAGCCATTTACGTCCCCAGCGCCTGCCTGGCCGCAGCCGGATACGGCGCCGACGGCATCCTGGTCGAGACCCATTGCCAGCCCAAAAAGGGCGTTGGCGACGACCCCAAGCAGGCCGTCACTCCGGACGTCCTCGCGCAGATCGTCAAGGATACCCGGCAAATTCACGCCTTTGCCAATCATTACGCACCGAAGACCTCCGTATAATGACCGCTGGAGGCCCCTGGGGCTTCCTTCCCCTACCCTTCAGAAAATCTCTGGAAAAGCTCGGTTTTGCCGAGCCCACTCCGGTCCAGTCCGCCTGCCTACCCAAAGCCCTGGCCGGCGAAAGTTTCCGCGCGGTCGCGCCTACAGGAACCGGCAAAACCCTGGTCTACATGCTTCCCGCCTGGCAGTTGACGATAAAGACCCGTGCCAATGCCCTGGTCCTCCTTCCCACGCGTGAACTGGCCTACCAGGTATCACAGATGTTACAGGCCCTGGAACCGTCCCTACGTGACGACGTGGCCCTGGCCATCGGAGGTCATCCCAAGGAGTCCCAGCTCAAGCGGATCCGCGAAGGCTGGCGCATCCTGGTCGCCACTCCGGGCAGGCTCCTGGAAATGCTGGACGAAAAGTCCGTATCCATGAGCGGCGTATCGCTCACGGTGCTGGATGAGTTCGACAAGTTGATCGGGATGGGATTTCAGGAACAGATCGGCGCCATCCTGAAACGCGTACCCCCGGGCGGTCAGAAACTGTTGCTGTCGGCCACGGATCAGGATACGAATCAGGATGCGGATCAGGACACGCCGACGGACGCGCCGACAGACGCTAAGGCCGGCGGGGGAAAAATAACGGCCGCAGCCAAGTCCCGCAACGCCTCCCAAGCGCTTGGCTTCGCCGATCTTCCGCTCATCGGCGTGGACCGCGAAGCCGGAAGCCGCAATATGGAAGAAGCCTTCTACTTCCTAAAGAGCAACAAGAAGAAGGGCGACCTGCTTCTGTTGGCACTGTCCGGAGCCAAGGGCCAGGCCATCGTTTTCGTCGCCAACCGGGAAAAGGCCAATCACTTGAACGGTCTGCTGCGCATGAAAGGCATGGACGTGCGTGTCCTTCATGGACATCTTCCCCAGGAGGAAAGGGCCAACGCCTACCAGGATTTCCGCAAGGGCGGGTTCCGGGTATTGGTCGCCACCGACCTGGCCTCCCGCGGACTGGACATGCCGGAGGTGGATCTCATCGTCAACTACGATCTACCCAAGCATTACAAGGATTATGTCCATCGCACGGGCCGAACGGCGCGCAGGGGACGCGCCGGCCGCTGCGTCAGCTTCGCCGGCCCGGATGAATATCTGCCGATGCGGAACCTGGAAAAAGAGTTTCCAGGAGCGCTTCCCATCCACCCTGCCTTTGCGCAACGCGACCGATGGTTCATCGATGCGAAACGGAATCATGATCAGATGGTAAAGCTCGAAGAACGGAAAGCCCATATCCGTCGGGAGCAGGGTTTAGAGGAATCCTGAATCATCTGGTCAGAGCAATAAAAAGGGGTCCTAATCTGCTTCAACTACACAAAAACTCTCATTCCATTCAGTAGGCGTCCGTTCACCTTTCGAACCATCCCTTTAGGCCATTGAGGAGGACTTCAAATAGGAAGGATGGGTTCCGTCCAATTGGCTGAAATCAGGCAAAAAGAGCATATTTTGAATTGCCTTTTTTAATCCCTCGATTATATTTACCCACGATCCCTCGATTAGTGTCCGTTGCGCGGGTAATAACGGCCTAATCACTAACGGCGGCTCCGTAAGGAGCCGCCGTCCTCTTTTCAGGTTCCACTCCTAAAGTACGCTGAGGGAAGGAATGTTGCGGCGAAAGCAAGCGGTGGTTTTCAGGCGGGATGGTATTCCAATTTTTCCGCCCGTCGGATCGAATCCTTCACGCAATCTATCACATCATACATGGTCCGGAAATTCCGGGTATGGCTTTCGGTAATCGCTTCGCGCAGATCCACCGTGATGGTCCTT
>JALYSE010000112.1:8315-11929 GCA_030854955.1 Fibrobacterota bacterium
CCGTCCTCTTTTTCAGGTAGACCATCGGAGCGTACGCCAAGAACAGGTTTATTGCGGTAAACTCCCCGCGCCACGCATTCAGGGGATGCTAGCCGGATTTGGCCTGTTTGATCAACCGCACGAAATAGTCGTAGGACCGATCCTGGGACAGCTTGCCGTTGACGAAAATGGTGGGCGTGCCCTCCACTCCGATTTTGCGACCCAGGGCCATATCCTCATCGATGATGCGGGACATCTCGGGAGTCAGAGCCATTTCCTTTTTGAACTTTTCCACATCGAGGCCGATGTCCTTTGCGATAGCCAGGTACAAGGAATCCTTGAGATCCTTGAAGTAGGGCGCGACCTTATATCGGAATTCGAAGAACTTGCCTTGTTTGCCGGCGGCGATGGATGCCGCAGCGGCGGCCTTGGCCTGGGGATGGAAGCTCAAGGGGAAGTGCTTGAAGATGACCTTCACGTCATTGGGATAGGTGCGCGCGAGGGAGTCCAGCACAGGGGCGGACTGGGCGCAATACGGGCATTGCAGATCCGAGAATTCCACGATGGTGAGCAACGGCTTTTCCGCGCCTTGGGAAAAGGAGGATCCCACGGGGATGGCCTTGGGGTTGGTATCCGCCGGCGGACGCCAGCCCATGCGCATGGCCATGAACTCGTGCTTTTCCTTCATAGCGCCGAGAAGTTGCAGGATGGAATCCTGCTTGACTTCCATTTTGTTCAAACGGTTTTCCATGCTCGGTGTCGTGCATTGCAGCAATAGCAATGCGAACGGCAGCGCCAGCAGGGATAAAAGGCTTCTCATTTAATGCTCCTTAATGGGATTTGGTCCGACCCGTAAATTATAATCTTTCCGATCTCAGACCTGCCCAAAATGCTACTTTTTTGGCCATGTTGCGGTTCTTGATCAGTTGCATTTCCACGATTTCCCTTCTCGCCAGCGGATTGCTGCTTTGGCAGTCGGACTTCTTTCCGGAAAAACTGCCCCAGGGCATGGGGACCTGGATCGCCGCCTTTTTCAGCCTTTTCCGGGATCCGTTCATGGCCATGTTCCTCTATGGGCTCACCCTTCTGATGGTGGTTGGAAGTTGGTTTATCACGGAAATCGTCCTGAGCCTGCTTTATTCCATCGTAGTGGCGGGCCTTTCCATCCTTGTCCTTCTGGGCTTCCTATCGGTGCATTACCCACCCATCTATCAATACCTCCAGACCTTGGTGAAATGAACATCCAGATTTTCGGCCGCCACGACTGCCCCGAAACGCGTAAGGCCGAGCGTTATTTCAAGGAACGCCGCATTTCCATCCAATTCATCAATTTGAAGGAAAAGGGATTCAGTCCCAAGGAACTCGAAAGCGTGTCCCGTCCCATTGGAGGCTACGAAAAGCTGTTGGACCGGGAGTGCAAGCGTTTCAAGGAAAAGGGCCTGGCTTTCATGTCGCCTTCGCGCATTCACCAAGTGCTGCTCGACGACCCCTTGCTGGCCCAGACGCCAGTGGTCCGGAACGGCCCCCAAGCCACCTTGGGCTTTCAGCCTGACGTATGGAAAACCTGGACCTAATCTCGGTGCCCGAAATACAACCCAGTCCCTGTCGATATGAAGCAGAGAATACTTTCCACCGCTATCGTTGAGGAAGACGCGCAGGCATCCATGGAAATGGCATTTTCGGTGGCGGACCGATTTGCTCTTAACCCCCGTGAGGCGGCAGCTATTGCTAAGGAAACGGAGAAGGCCGTCTCAAAGTGCTGATCCCCTGGTTCCGGACACAACCTTTGTAAGCATTCGGTGGACTCCGTATCGCACATTTTAAAAGAGGCGCTTAACCTGATTTCACCCGCCGGGCTACTTCTTAATTGAACTGATTTTTTCAGCGAGGGTATCGGACTGGAACGGCTTCACCACATAATTGGCCGCCCCGCTTTGAATCGCTTCCATGATGCGGGTCTTTTCTGATTCGGATGTCACCATGATGACAGGTATGGCCTTAAGTGCCGGATCCGCTTTGATTTTCTTGAGCGCCTCGATACCGGTCATATTCGGCATATTCCAATCCATCAAAACCAGTTCAAACCCTCCGGCCGCGAGCTTGACGAGAGCATCGGCTCCATCTACGGCCTCGGTGACATCGGTATGCCCGATTTTTTCCAACGTGTTTTTCTGGATCCGGCGCATGGTTGAAGAGTCGTCCACGAGTAGAATTTTCATTTAGACCGTCCTTTTTAATAGGGATTGGATAGTTTCTATTAGGCAATTTTCAGACTGACGGCCATATGGAAGGCACCCAGGGAGGTGGTAAAGGGCATGACGAAAGAGAGCGCCCCATTGGGTTCGATGATCCTGTGATTGCGGCCCATCACCACCGTGGGAAGCGAGATTTCGATGTTAAAATCGCTCAACCCCTTTTTCGCATTACCGGCGACAATGTTCACCAATTCGCCGACGGCGTCAAGAATGTCATCGTGAAGATTGGCATAGTCGGCTGACATGAATTTATTGCAGACCGTTATCGCCGTAGCTTCTGGAAAACTTATGGCCACCGTGCCTATCACCTTTCCCGAAAGGCCGATGATTCCGGAAACATCATAGTCGAGCTTGGCGTCCTTTTTCAGCATCAGCTTTCCAGGCTTGGCCTCGACTCCGACCATTTTGGAAAAGGTTTCCATGTTGGAAACGATGAATGGATTGATATGCTCCACCCGGATAGTGAGGGCCATTGAATCAGGACTCGCTCTTAAAGCTCACAACTAGGCTGAACATCCCCAGCGGAGAATCGAAAGGGACTGCGAGGGGGATGACCTCCTTGCCCCCTTGCACCTCATGGCCGTCCCCGATGATTACGGTGGGGAGGGATATATTGATTTTATATTGGGCCAATTCGCGCTTGGCCGCGCCCGCAACGATATTCGCAAGTTCACCGATGGCATCCTTTACCGTGTCGTCGACGGTTACGATTTTCTCGCCGATGAATTGAGAGACGGCTTTAAGGGCCGTCAGTTTGGGAAAGCTCAAGGACACGGTCCCCTTGGCTCCTCCGCTTAGCCCGATAATTCCAGAGATATCGAATAATTTTCGATCCTTCGTAACGAGGACGATTTTGCCCGGGGTAATGGTCGTATGCATCATGGACTTGAAGGTCTCTATGGTGGCGCTGACGAAAGGATTTATATGCTCGACTCTTACCGGTGATGCCATTTTAAGCCTTTGATTCGAGGGGTTCAAAATAAAATTATATCATAAAACCGTGGTTACCGGTGCGGCTTTAGGGAAAGCCAGATTTCCCGCACGGGTATCAGCCGTGAGTGTTTCCAAAATGAGAGCCGGTTCCATAGACTACCTGCCGTTCATAAAAAAGCGACGTCCTAATTATATAGGTAACTCGGCAAGGATGCAATTTATCCTTTAGGAGTTCCTAGGGGAAAACCTTAGGAGGACGAATTGGAACCCTCCAACTACCCTGCCCGTGATGCTGTGCTTTGGCGCTACGAACTCATTTGTGAGCTGCTCCATGCAAGCAGCACGGGAGTCACTTTGGCCGAGCGGCTGAAAAAGACTTGTGAGCGCACGCCACATTCCCGCCCTGCGAACCCAGGCCGTTCCCTCCCCTTGAGGCTGCTCCGGAAG
>JALYSE010000112.1:11939-14138 GCA_030854955.1 Fibrobacterota bacterium
GTTAAGTCCCAACCTGGTCCTGCCCCCGATTCCTTTGACCGTCCCCCCGGGCAATTTGTAAATTTGCGGCACACGAAAAGGCCGGCGCGCTTCGCGAAAGTGTCCAGCGCCGAACCCCGAATCCATTGGTACTCAAGGAGATCCCCATGACCGCAGCCACCCAGGAAAAAATGGAATTCCAGGCCGAGGTGAAGCAATTGCTTAACCTGATGATCCATTCACTCTACAGCAACAAGGAGATTTTCCTACGGGAACTCATCTCCAACTCATCTGACGCCATCGACAAGGCGCGCTACGAGTCCCTCACGCAAATCGAGACCCTGGGCGAAGACAAAACCTTCCGCATCAGGGTATCGGTCGACAAGGAGGCCAAGATCCTCCGCATATCCGACAACGGCGTAGGCATGACGCGGCAGGAAATCATCCAGAATATCGGCACTATCGCAAGTTCAGGCACCAGGAAGTTCGTGGAAAAGCTGTCGGGCGATCAGAAAAAGGACATGAGCCTGATAGGCCAATTCGGCGTCGGCTTCTATTCCGTTTTCATGGTGGCCGACAAGGTGGTCCTGACCACCAAGCGCCTGGGCTCCGAAGAGCCAGCCATGCGCTGGGAATCGACCGGGGACGGCTCTTACACCCTGGAGGAGTCCGACAAGAAGGACCGGGGCACGGAACTGGAGATCCACATCAAGGAAGAGGAGAAGGAGTTCCTAGAGGACTACCGCATCCGTTCCATCATCCGCAAGTACAGTGAGTACATCGCCCATCCCATCACCCTGGTCAGCGCTCCGGAAGGCGAGGACAAGGAACCCAAGGAAGAGGTGCTCAACGACAAGCCGCCGATCTGGCGCCGCTCCAAGTCGGACATCACCAAGGAGCAATACGAGGAATTCTACAAACACCTTTCCTACGATGATGAGGCTCCCCTGGCCTGGTCCCACAACCAGGTGGAAGGCGCGATGGAATACACCACCTTATTGTACGTCCCCGGTAAGGCGCCCTTCGACATGTACAACCCCGAGCGCTCCAACGGCCTCAGCCTTTACGTGAAGCGCATCTTCATCATGAATGACGCCAAGGAACTGCTCCCCGGTTACCTGCGCTTCGTAAAAGGCATCGTGGACTCCGAGGACCTTCCCCTCAACGTTTCCCGCGAAATCCTCCAGAAGAACGCCGTCATCCAGAAAATCAACAAGTCGGCCACCAAAAAGGTGCTGCAGCTCCTGGAGGTCATGGCCAAGGAAGACAAGGACAAGTACCAGAAGTTCTGGAAGGAGTTCGGCAACGTCATGAAGGAAGGCTTCCATATGAATTGGGAGAACCTGGACGAGTTGAAGCGCCTCATCCGCTTTGAATCCAACAAGACCGCCGCCGGTGAATACGCGGGCCTGGAAGAGTACGTCCTGCGCATGAAGTCCGAGCAAAAGGACATCTATTACATCAGCGGCGAGAATCGCTCCGCCGTGGAGCACAGCCCCCACTTGGAGGTCTTCAAGGCCAAGGAAATCGAGGTGCTATATCTGATCGACCCCATCGACGAATGGGTGGTCCAGAGCCTCGCCGATTTCGACGGCAAGAAGCTGCTGAACGTGGCCAAGGGCGATCTGGACCTGGGCGAGCTCTCCAAGGAGGAGAAGAAGTCCCAGAAGGAAGCCGAGGGAAAATACAAGTCCTTCATGAAGGACTTCGAGGAAAAAACCGGGGATCTCTTGAAGGAAGTCCGCGTCACCTCGCGCCTCAAGGAAAGCCCCTGCTGTCTGGTGGCCGATGAAACCGACATGGGCGCGAACATGGAGCGCATCCTGAAGATGGCGAACCAGAAGGTGACGGCCAGCAAGCGCATCCTGGAAATCAATCCCGATCACGCCATCATGCAGAGCCTGCAAAAGATGTTCGAGGCCGAATCGGACAACCCCAACCTGAAGGATTGGTACGGATTGCTGGTGGATCAGGCGCTGTTGGCCGAAGGATCCGAGATCAAGGATCCCGCCGGTTACGTCGCCAAGGTCAACCGGTTCCTCACGGACATGCTCGCAAAAGGCTGACCGGACTCCCGTTTGAAGCCTTCCGATCTTTTCCGGCTGCTTCTGGGGTAGGTGTTCGCTTGGGCCAACTTAGTCACCATGTTCAGCAGCGCGCCATTGCGCCCTGCTGTTACCTTTCCGCCCATGCCTTCCATCCCCCGTATGCAATTCCATG